>DATHOV010000478.1:0-4955 GCA_035484515.1 Lysobacteraceae bacterium | reverse complement strand
GTCCGGATCCCGGAGCGAGAACTCCATGGTTTCCGTGTTCGGGTTCATGTGGGGCTCCTCTTCGAGCCGGGCGACGAGCGCACGCGCTCTCGGCAGGGCCATGTCGAAATCGTCCACACGGAAGAACAGGAGGAGCCCGTTGCCGGGTGTCGCCTCGTCCGGGCTCATCAACGACGGGTGCTCATGCGCGCCCCACTGGTGGAGGCAGAGCAGGACCGTTCCGTCCGAATCGAGGATCTGGCCGAAATCGTCATGGGCCGGTCGTGTCTCGGGCTGGCCGAAGAGCGACTGGTACCATTTGAAGCTGCCCGGCACATCGCTTGCGCCGATGATCGTCCAGGTGCGTTTCATGATGTCCTCCCCCTCCGGTCCGCTTGAACGAATGTCACCAGCGGCTCAGCAACGCCACCGAGCCTGCAAGAACGGCAACAACACAAACCGCCTTGAAGGCAGTGGGGTTCCCGGAGCCTGCAATGCTCATGAACTTCGACAAGGTGGTCGCACCATCCTTGACGAAAACCCAGTACAAAAGCGCAGCCCACAGGAATACCTGCAACGAGAGGGCGATGGTTCTCTGCGGGTTCGGCCACTCGTCGCAGAAAGGCAATGCCTCTGCTCCGATGGATTGCCGAAGGAGCCAGAAGGCGACACAGGGCAGGAAGATCCAGAGCGCCCAGCCCCTCGTGAAAGAAATCGCTTCTTCCGCGGTGGCGCCGGTGGGGATGCGCCGGCGAAACCGCGCCCTCATGCGCCAGGCGAAAAGAAGGCCGCACAGCGCACCGCAGATCAGCCAGAAGCATTGATTCACGAGATACGCTCCGCGCGTCCTGACGCCTGAGCCAAGCAGCCACGGCTGTGGCGTTTCGAGTTTATCGCAGCCTTCAGTCAGCGGTCCGCTTGACCGGGCGGTCAGGGGGCGCCGGACGACAGATCCACCGCCTCGAACCCGGCGAACATCTGCTGCGCCTCGGCAAGACTGGCGAGCGGCACATAGTCGCAGGCCGCACCGAACTCATCCCAGAGGGCCTCGACGGCTGGATTGGCGTGCGCCTGACGGATCGCATCGGCCGACCGCCACTCGAACACCTAGACGATGGTCCCGTCCGCGGCGCGCATGGCATAGGGCGCGAGGTCGCTGACCAACTGTTCGGACCGGAGCACGACCACATGCTTCCTGACGGCCGCCAGCAACGCCTTTTCCAGGCCGGGCTTGGGCTTGTACGCGACGATGACGAAAAGTCCCATGTGCGGTCTCCTGCCTTGTGCCTGCTAGGGCGCGACGTACGGAGTTTCCTGTTGCCCGATTCGCACGTTGCCAAGATCGAGCAACAGTTCCGTGGGAGCGATTTCGGTGCACTGCGAAGGAGCCACTGCCACGACGTAGGGCTTCCATTGGCCGCGGCCGACACGCACGAAAACGCTGACCGTCGAAGGACATTGCGCGCGGGCATCGGTGCCTCTGGTCACGAACCAGGAATGAAACGTGCCTGTCGAGTCTGCGCGTGCGATGGGTCCGACTCCGGCGAACGAAAACGGAGAATCGTCGTCCCTGACACCGGACTCGACGATCGCCTCGCATGGCGAGACGAAGTCGCCGCTTTCCGCGCGGACGAACGAGCCGCGAACCTGGAATTTCCACTGCCATTGCGACATGGATGACGAGCCCTCATGCGGCCGTGCGGGCCGCAGCGCATGATTGCACCGGAATCTTCATCCTGCACGGTCGCCTGGGCACATGCTCAGGCGCCGCCCCCGACCTCTGGTGCCTTTGATTTGGCATGGCGAAGGAAGTGCAGGTTGCGCGCATAGATGAACGGCAGGAAGACGTACCCAAGGATGATGGGGAGCTTGTCGATATGCAGGCCGTACAACAGTTGAAGGACGCTGCCCCAGAAGCTCAGATGCCAGAAGAGTGGCGGGACGACAAGCTGCTTGCTGCGCTCCGAGTGCAGCCATTGAATGAAGAAGCGTGAGCCAAAGAGGCCGTTGCCGACCAGACCAATGACAGTCCAGGTCGTGGACTCGGTGTAGAGCCAGGGCATGCTGCCGCCTAGAACTGGCGCAAGGAAACCGCTGCTGCCGATCATGTGTGGGATTGCCTCAAAGGGACGTTGTGAAGCGCCTGGTGGCTGGGTTCAGCGGCGCGAAGATTGTCCTGCAAACCGACGAATCGGGGCTGCCATGTCCTGTCCCTCAATCCGCGGTGATATCCGTAGGCCTCAGCGCGCGCGGGGTCTGCGTGCCCCGTTTCGGCAACGCAGGTTGGCGCGGATTGTATCGGGCCCGACGGCCCTGTATCATTGCGGGGCTAAGCGGGCCATGGCCTGCGAGTCCGCCCACGCCGTGCGTCATCGGCGAATCCACACGCAGATCGTCAAACCGGCACCGGGGTCCCCGCAAGGGGTCGTTGCCGCAGGATCTGCGGAAGCCCAACCCCGGAACCATTGCGCCGCGCGTGAATGCGGCCCGGTTCCGTATCGAAGAGGATAAAACGATGCCCCAAGTCACCATGCGCCAGATGCTGGAAGCCGGCGTGCATTTCGGCCACCAGACCCGCTACTGGAACCCCAAGATGGCTCCTTACATCTTCGGCGCCCGCGGCAAGATCCACATCATCAACCTCGAGAAGACCGTCCCGCTGTTCACCGACGCGATGAACTTCGTCTCGGCGATCGCGCAGAAGCGCGGCAGCATCCTGTTCGTCGGCACCAAGCGCTCGGCGCGCGATGCGGTGAAGGAAGAAGCCACCCGTTGCGGCATGCCGTACATGACCCAGCGCTGGCTTGGCGGCACGCTCACCAATTTCCGCACCGTCAAGCAGTCCGTTTCGCGCCTGAAGGAACTCGAGGCCGCCGAGACCGACGGTACCTTCGAGAAGCTGGTCAAGCACGAAGTGCTGCAGATGCGCCGCGAGCGCGAGAAGCTCGACAGCTCGCTGGGCGGCATCAAGAACCTGGACCGCCTGCCCGACGCGCTGTTCGTGATCGACATCGGCCACGAGGACATCGCGGTCAAGGAAGCCAAGAAGCTCGGCATCCCGGTCGTCGCCGTGGTCGACACCAATTACGATCCGGCGCTGGTGGATTACGCGATCCCGGGCAACGACGACGCGATCCGCGCCGTGCAGCTGTACGCACGCGCCGCCGCCGATGCGGTGCTCGAAGGCAAGGCCGCTTCCCCGATCGTCGGTCGCACCGAGGACGAATTCGTCGAACTCGACGCCGAGGGCAACCCGGTTGCGAACGAGGACAAGAAGAAGCGCGCCGCTCCGAACAACGAGCGCCGTCCGGGCAACGACCGCGATCGCCGTCCGCCGGGCAACAAGCGCCCGCCGTCGGGTCCGCGCCGTCCGCACACCGGCGACAAGCCGCGCGCCGAATAAGCGGCTGTTCATAATTGGCTGTTCGTACTGGCTGTATCGGCAGCGTCACGCGGCGGAGCGATCCTGCTGCGTTGCGCCCGTGGCGGGAACGGCCTTGCGCCGCTTCCGCCGATCCCCATATTCCCCATGGACGCGCAACCGCGTCCCTATCCGCATGAGGTCACTACGATGGAAATCACCGCAAGCCTGGTGAAGGAACTGCGCGAGCGCTCCGGCGCCGGCATGATGGAGTGCAAGAAGGCGCTGAGCGAAAAGGGCGGCGACATCGAAGCCGCGATGGAGCACCTGCGCGTGACCGGCCTGGCCAAGGCCGACAAGAAGTCCAGCCGCGTGGCCGCCGAAGGCCGCATCGTGCTCGCCCAGGACGCCGGCAAGACGGCTGGCTCCAATAAAGCAGTGTTAGTCGAGATCAATTCCGAGACCGACTTCGTCGCCAAGGACGCCAATTTCATCGCCTTCGCCGAAGTCGTCGCCAGCACCGCGCTGTCCAGCGGCGCGCAGGACATCGAGGCGCTCAAGGCCGCGAAGACCTCCTACGGCAACACAGTCGAGGAAGGCCGCCAGTGGCTGGTCGCCAAGATCGGCGAGAACATCCTGGTGCGCCGCATGGCGCGCATCGACAGCGCTCACAACGTGGGCGCCTATGTGCACGGCGGCCGCATCGGCGTGCTGATCGAGCTCAAGGGCGGCGACGCCGAACTCGCACGCGGCCTGGCGATGCACGTCGCCGCGATGAACCCGCCCTACGTCTCGCCCGACCAGGTGCCGGCCGAGATCGTGCAGAAGGAGAAGGACATCGCGATGGCGCAGGTCAAGGACACCGGCAAGCCGGCCGAGATCATCGAGAAGATGATCGGCGGCAAGGTCAACAAGGCGCTGTCGGAAATGTGCCTGACCGGTCAGCCCTATGTGCTCGACACCAATTCGACGGTCGACGCGGTGCTCAAGAAGGCCGGCGCACAGGTGCTGGGCTTCCAGCGCCTGGCTGTCGGCGAAGGCGTCGAGAAGAAGGAAGAGGACTTTGCGGCCGAGGTCATGAAGCAAGCGGGCCTCGCGTAGGCTGAAAAACGCTGCAATGCAGCACGGGAAGGCCGCGGAGCGATCCGCGGCCTTTTTTGTTGAACCGGGTCACAACCCGGCCTTTTCCGCACTGGACAAAGCAGGTCGTTCGTGAAATGAATAGGTCGGCTTAACGTATCCGGCCATTTCCCCGCGCCAGCGCCGCGCGTGGCACAACGACAGGAACAGGCGCAGGATCGCCACACAACAGGGGGTCACATGCGTATCGGAATCACTGTCGATTCATCCTGCGATCTTCCGCGCGAGTGGCTGGACGAACACAAGGTGGTCGTGTTGCCGACCACGGTGAAGATCGACAACACCACCTTCGCCGACGAGCGCGATCCGGTCGAGACCCTGCGGTTCTATCGCGAGACCCTGGGCGAACGCGTGCATGCGGCGACCACGATCCCGTTCAGCAGCGAACAGTTCCGCGAGGTCTACCTCAACCAGCTGGTCACCGAATACGAATTCGTGTTCTCGATCGTGATCTCCAAGTCGCGCAGCCAGATCT
>DATHOV010000477.1:0-3376 GCA_035484515.1 Lysobacteraceae bacterium | reverse complement strand
AGGCCTCGATCAGCACGACACAGCGTGTGTGCGGCAGCTTCTGCTCGGCGAGCGCCATGATCGCGGCGAGCGAACCGAAGATCGCATAGCCATCGTCCGCACCGCCGCGTCCGAACAGCTTGTCGCCGCGGATCACCGGCTGCCACGGTCCCAGCCCGTCGGCCCAGCCCGTCATTTCCGGTTGCTTGTCGAGGTGCCCGTACAGCAGCACGCACTCCTCGGTGAATACGCCGTCGCTGGCCGGGACGTCGATGAAGATGACCGGTGTGCGGTCGGGCAGGCGCACCACCTCGACCTTCATGCCGGCGATGGGCTGCGCGCGCGCCCACGTCTCCATCAGACGGACCGCATCGTCCATGTAACCATGCGAGACCCAGTTCGCGTCGAACATCGGCGACTTGTTCGGGATGCGGATGTAGTCGATCAGTTGCGGAACGATCGCGTCATCCCAGAGTTCGCCGACGAAACGATCGGCGCGCGCCTTGTCCATACCGGAGTGATCCATCGAAGTCGATCCTGGCTGGGGAAGCCAGTCTACCCCGAGCCGGCATCGGCGTAGGAAAAATCCTACGTGCGGACGCGCGATGCGCTCAGGCCCTGCTGCGCAACAGGACGATGGGTCGCATCCCCTCTGCCAGGGACACTGGCGAGGCCCGACGCACGAAACGTCCGGCAGACCCATCCGCACCCAGGAGCATCCCCATGAACCGGATCACCGCCACACTGCAAACCATCGCCCTCTCGCTGCTGCTGATCGGCGGCGCCAACGCGAGCGCCAGCAAGACCGCGCCGGCCAACAAGGCCGCCGTCCTCGCGTCCGCGTCAGCGTCGACGAGCGCGCATCACCATGCTGAGCGATCGGGCAAGAAGACCGCCCAGAAGGTCAACATCAACACCGCCGACGCGGACGCGCTGCACAAGTCGCTGGTCAACATCGGTCCGTCCAAGGCAGCCGCCATCGTCGCGTACCGCAAACAGCACGGCGCCTTCCACACCGCCGACGAGCTTACCCAGGTCAAGGGCATCGGCCTGAAGACGATCGAGAAGAACCGCTCGTACATCGTGATCGGCAGTGTCGCCGCCGCGGCGAAGAACTGATCGTGGCGCGTCGTCCATCCGGCCCGCGCGCATGTGGGCCGGATGGTGTCATGCAGAAGGCGTAGCCGGGAGCGTCCGCATCCCGACTGGCGGGCTGCATGCGCGGCCGGCGCGCGCTCAGCCTGTCCGCTCTCGGCTAGAATCGGCCCACATGCCGCTGCTGCCGATCCCCGCCAACGAATACCGCCGCGTGCGCTGGCGCAACGGGCAGGGCTGGACGCGCGAGATCGCCACCGGGGTGATGGCGACTCCCGCTGAACGACAGGCATCGGAAGGTCCGCAGGCGGATCTGCGGTCTCCTGCGGGTGCATCCGCACAGGTCGCCTGGGATTGGCGGCTGTCCATCGCCGAAATCGAGCAGAACGGACCGTTCTCCGAATTCGCAGGCTGCGACCGTGTGCTGGTGCTGCTGTCGGGTCAGGGCATGAACCTGGACTTCGCCGACGGAACCCGCGCCGAACTCGCACCGCCGCACGGCCGCATCGCCTTCGCCAGCGAACAGGGCGTGCAGTGCGCCCTCGTCGATGGGCCGACGACCGATTTCAACGCGATCGTGCGTCGCGACCACTGCTCGATGCAGGTCTACCACCGCCCACTGGTCGGCTCGATGGTGTTCTTCGCAGAGGCCGGCGTGCTGTGGGCGATCCACCTGATGGCTGGGCGGGCGACGGTCAAGTCGGGCGATGAATCGGCAGGTTTGAACGCCGGCGATACCGTCTTGTTCGACAACGGCGGAGGCGATGCCTCCGTGCGCAGCATCCTCGATGGCGGGGGGGATGCGTTGCTGGTGAGGATTCAGCGGGTTGTTCCGTCGGACGCATGACGCGGGAAATGCTTTTCCCTGTGATCCCTCGCATGGCGAGGGGGTCTGTTCTTGCATGGTGCAGGAGCAGATCAAGATCTTGGTTTTTGGCTTGGCTGCTTGCCCCTCATAAAGCCTTCTCAAGAACCTCGAACCGCAAATCCCCCCTCTTCGGAATCCCGAATCGCGCATCCCCGTACGGAAACGGCTTGGTGATCCCCGTGCGCACGTAGCCGCGACGCTCGTACCACGCGATCAGCTCGTCGCGGATGTCGATCACCGTCATGCGCATCGCCGGCAGCGACCATTCCTCGCGCGCGATCCGTTCGGCCTCTGCCAGCACGGCTTTGCCGATGCCGGCGTTCTGCAGACCGGGCCGCACCGAGAACATGCCGAAGTAGCCTGCGCCGTCCTCGACGGCGACATGCGCGCATGCCAGCAGTCCGTCTGCGTTTTCAGTCAGAAGGATCCGGCTTTGCGGGCGTGCGATCTGCGCGAGCACGTCGTCCGCGCCGGTGCGGCGGCCGTCGAGAAAATCGGCCTCGGTGGTCCAGCCGGCGCGGCTCGCATCGCCGCGATACGCCGATTCGACCAGGGCGATGATGGCGTCGGTGTCGGCGGGCGTGGCGGGACGGAATTGCAGATCGGACATTGCGGGTACCCTTGGAGTGGTGGCTACAGCTTAGCCGAGCAGGGGAGCGATTCCGACCGCCATGACCTTTGGCAGGTGCGGGCACGAATCGGATGGGGCCATGTTCGGAATCTGCGCCTGGATGGGCCGCAGATGCATCCCACGGATCGAGGACGCCATGAACATTCCAATTGCGAAACCGCTGGCCCTGACGCTCGGACTCACCCTGCTCACCGGCGCGGTGGCGGCCGACAGCCATTTCGACGTCACCGAACTCGACAAGACGATCGCTCCCTGTGGCGACTTCAATGGCTTCGTGAATGCGAAGTGGGTGGCGACCCATCCGATTCCGGGCGACCGCACGCGCTGGGGTTCGTTCGACATGCTGCGCGAGGACAGCCTGAACGTGCAGCGCCGGATCGTCGAGAACGCGGCGAAGAACGCCGCGAACGCGACGCCGGGTTCGATCCAGCAGAAGATCGGCTACCTCTACGCCGCCGGCATGGACGAGGCAGCGATCGACAGGGCCGGTTTCGATCCGATCAAGCCGCAGCTCGCGCGCATTGATGGCCTGAAGAACGGCGCCGACGTCGTCGCCTACATCACCGACAGTTACGCGCACGGCCAGCCGGTGCTGCTGCGATTCTCCGGCGCGCCGGACTTCCACGATTCCATGAAGCAGATCGCGTACGCCGGCCAGGGCGGACTCGGCCTGCCGACCGCGGACTACTACACCAAGCCGGATTTCCAGAAGATCCGTGACGCCGACCTCGCCCACATCGCGAAACTGTTCGAGCTGACCGGCACGGGCGCCACCGCCGCGCAGGCGCAGGCGAAATCAGTGC
>DATHOV010000476.1:0-3050 GCA_035484515.1 Lysobacteraceae bacterium | reverse complement strand
CCAGAAAGCTGTCGCCGTGGCCGTGGTAGCAGCCCTCGAACTTCACGATGCGCGTGTGCCCGGTCGCGCCGCGAGCGAGGCGGATCGCCGACAGTGTGGCCTCGGTGCCCGAGTTGACCATCCGCACCATCTCGACCGAAGGGACCAGGCGCGTGATGGTCTCGGCCATCGTCACTTCGAGCGGGTTGGACACGCCGAACGAAAGGCCATCGCGCATCGTGCGCGCGACGGCGTCGAGTACCCGCGGATGCGCATGACCTGCGATCATCGGACCCCACGATCCGACGTAGTCGATGTAGCGCTTGCCTTCAACATCCCAGAGGTAGGCGCCGCTGGCGCGCTGCGCGAAGAACGGCTCGCCGCCGACCGACTTGAAGGCGCGGACCGGCGAGTTCACCCCGCCGGGCATCAACTGCAGTGCGCGCTGGAAAAGTTCGTGATTGGCTGCCATGCCGGTTCGCGTGGATCAGAGGGACGGGTCGAAAGCCTTGGCATAGGCGTGCGCCGCCGCCGCAGGATCGCGCGCACTCCAGATGCCGGAGACCACCGCGATCAGATCGGCGCCCGCGTCGCGCAGCTTGGGCACGTGCTGCGGCTGGATGCCGCCGATGGCAGCCAGCGGAAGCCCGAATCGCTTGGCCTCCTGCAATACGGATGGGGCGGTCATCCTGGCGCGCGGCTTGGTCTTGCTGTTGAAGAACGCCCCGAATGCCAGATAGTCAGCGCCCTTGGATTTCGCCGCTTGCGCGAGCTCGATGCTGGCGTGGCAGGAGACTCCGATCAGCGCCTTGCTGCCGAGTTCCTCGCGCGCAGCGGCCGGGTCGCCGTCGTCCTCGCCGAGGTGGACGCCGTCGGCCTGCACTGCACGTGCGAGCGCGATGTCGTCGTTGATGATCAACGGCACATCGTGCGGCAGGCACATCAACTTCAGCCCCAGCGCCTGCTCCAGCCTCAATGTGGCATCGGTTCCCTTGTTGCGGTATTGCAGCAGAGCGACGCCCTGTTCCAGTATCGACCCCACCAGCTTCAGCAGGCGGCGGGTGTCGGGTTCCTCGGGTGTGATCGCGTACAGTCCACGGACTGGCCATTGTCTGCGCATGTTTGCTTCCCCCCGGTAGCATGAAATGCGAAAATCGCGGCTAGTGTCGCATGCGAAGCCACTGCAATGACCGTTTCCACCCCGACCGCCGCCGCCTACCGCACCTGGATGTGCGTGGTCTGCGGGTTCCTCTACGACGAAGCCCAGGGTCTGCCGGACGAAGGCATCCCCGCTGGCACGCGCTGGGAGGACGTGCCCGACACCTGGGTCTGCCCGGACTGCGGCGTGACCAAGGACGATTTCGAGATGGTGCCCTTGGGCTGACGTGAGCGCGCTGGTACGTTCACGGCGTCTCGGCGACCTCAATTCAGCCGCTGCGTCTTGCCGGTCGCCTCGATGAGCAGCGACCGGATCGCTTCCACATCGGGCGCTTCCGGCTGGACCTGCAGGTAACGTGTCAGGTCGTCGCGAGCACCCGCGACATGGCCGAGTTTCAGATAGGCCAGTCCCCGGTCGCGCACTTCCTCGCCGAGGCTTGGGGCGAGCTTCAGCAGCCGGTCGCTCGAGCGCGCCACGCGTTCCCAGTCGTTCCTGTCGGCGTATAAGGCCTTGAGGTTGCGCAACATGCGCAGCAGGATCATGCGGTGCGTCGCGGGCGCGAGGATGTGCAGCAGTTCGGCATCGTCCGGCGATTGTCCACCGCAGTGCACGCTGACACGGTCGCGCAATTCGTCCGCGCTCAGCGAACGTCCCTTGTTGTACGGATCCATCACGAGGATGCCGTCGTCCACCGGTAGCCGTACCAGAAAATGCCCGGGGAAGGAGATGCCGTCGAGCGGCACATCGAGCCGGCGCGCGATCTCCATCTGCACGACCGCCAGCGAGATCGGAATCCCCAGTTTGCGTTCGAAGACGTCGTTGAGATAGCTGTTGCGCGGATCGCTGTAGGCCTCGTTGTTGCCGCCGAAGCCGACCTCGTCGAACAGGAAACGGTTGATGACGGCCATGCGCGCGGGCGCGGAATCCTGGGCCTGCACTTCCACGCGCACCGCTTCCACGTAGCCCTGCACCATGGCGTCGTAGGGCCCGGGCTGCAGCTCCGGATATTCGTCGCGTGCGATCAGTAGCGCCGTACCCAGCAACGGCAGCGCGTCGTCGTCCATGCGTGCCAGCGCGTCCCACGCGGGCAGGTTGGTCGTCGCGGCGTTGCGTGAGTTGTCCATGACAGCTGATATGGGCCTGCGCGGATACTCGATCAAGGGTTGGAGGGCTGTGGCGAGGTCGGAATGCCGGGTCCGAATTTCAGGACGTCGCCTTTCCTCGCGTGCAGCCGGTCGGCCATGCCAGCATTGAGTTCGAGCACGTACGTCGCCGGCCCTTCGCTCTGGAACGGTGGGCAGGCATTGCCGAGGTCGCAGGGCGGCGTGTTCTTCGACACCGAAACGAGCTGGCGATGGGCGTCGAAGTAGAAGATGTCCAGCGCGATCCTCGTGTTCTTCATCCAGTACGCCAGTGGCCGTTCTTCGTCGTGGATGAAGATCATGCCGTGATCGCGCGCCATGCGATCGCGGAACATCAGTCCGCGTGCGCGTTGCGCTTCGGTCTGTGCGATCTCGACGCTGTAACGATGCCCGTCCAGTTGTACCCACGACGAAGACATGGGCGTGATGGTGTACGCGTCTTCGCTGTCCTGTGCCCACGCGGACGATGCCGTCAGGGCACTGAGCATCAGCAGGAAGCAGGCCAGCAAGCGTGTCGGTCGCGACATGCGGATCCTCGTGTGTGGCCTGCCGTGACGTTCGGTCAGTGCGCGCCGGCTGTCAAGTCCGCGTGTGAGTAAGGATGCTGTGCCCATCCATCAGGCCGCCCAGCCCGCACTTTCCCTCATCCGAGGTGTTGACCTTCGTGATGGAGGCTGTATGATGTGCGGCTCGCTGGCGCGAAAGGCGCCGTGCGGCCGGATCTGAAGGGTTCGGTCGGGTCGGAAGACCTGGATGATCTTTGACAGTGT
>DATHOV010000475.1:0-2488 GCA_035484515.1 Lysobacteraceae bacterium | reverse complement strand
ACAGGTGGGCAAAGCCCGGTGCGCGCAGGTGCACGCGGAACGGCTTGTTGGCGCCATCGGAAACTAGATAGCAGCCAAACTCGCCCTTCGGCGCCTCGACCGCGGCATAGGTCTCGCCGGCCGGCACGCAATAGCCTTCGGTGAACAATTTGAAGTGATGGATCATGGCTTCCATGTCCTCCTTCATCTCGACCCGCGACGGCGGCGCGACCTTGAAGTTCTCGACCATCACCGGGCCGGGATTCGCCTTCAGCCACTTCACGCACTGCTGGATGATCCGGTTCGACTGGCGCATCTCTTCGACGCGGCACAGGTAACGGTCGTAGCAGTCGCCACCGACACCGACCGGGATGTCGAAATCCATCTCGGCGTACTTCGCGTACGGCTGCTTTTTGCGCAGATCCCAGGCGACGCCCGAACCACGCAACGTCACGCCGGTCATGCCCCACTGCTGGGCCAGCTCCGGACTGATCACACCGATGCCGACAGTGCGCTGTTTCCAGATGCGGTTGTTCGTCAGCAGGTCTTCGTACTCGTCCACCTTCGACGGGAAGTCGGCGGTGAACGCGTCGAGATAATCCAGCATCGAACCTTCGCGCCAGCTGTTGATGCGCTTCAGGTCCTTGCCCTTGTGCCACGGCGATTCGCGGTACTGCGACATCTGCGCCGGCAGGTCGCGGTAGACGCCGCCGGGACGGTAGTAGGTCGCGTGCATGCGCGCGCCCGACACCGCCTCGTACACGTCCATCAGTTCCTCGCGTTCGCGAAACGCGTACAGGAACACCGCCATCGCGCCGAGATCGAGCGCGTTCGAGCCGATCCACATCAGGTGATTCAGGATGCGGGTGATCTCGTCGAACATGGTGCGGATGTACTGCGCACGTTCCGGCGCCTCGATCCCCAGCAGGTTCTCGATCGCCTTCACGTAGGCGTGCTCGTTGCACATCATCGAGACGTAGTCGAGCCGGTCCATGTAACCGATCGACTGGTTGAACGGCTTGGATTCGGCGAGCTTCTCGGTACCACGGTGCAGCAGCCCGATATGCGGATCGGCGCGGACGATGGTCTCGCCGTCCATCTCCAGGATCAGGCGCAGCACGCCGTGCGCGGCCGGATGCTGCGGGCCGAAGTTCATCGTGTAGTTGCGGATCTCGGCGCCCTTCGGGGCAGCCGCATTCGAAGGCGTCGCGTTGGTCGGCACCGCGCTCACTTCTTCACCTCGCTGCGCTGCGCTGCTTCGCCCGCTGCGGTCGCGTAACGCGAGTCGTCGCGTATCACGCGCGGCACCAGCACGCGCGGTTCGATCGAGACCGGCTCGTACACCACGCGCTTCTTCTCGGGGTCGTAGCGGACTTCGACGTTGCCGATCAGCGGGAAATCCTTGCGGAACGGATGGCCGACGAAACCGTAATCGGTGAGGAGGCGACGCAGGTCCGGATGGCCTTCGAAGATGATGCCGTACAGATCGAAGGCCTCACGCTCGAACCAGTTCAGGCCCGGCCAGACCGGCACCAGGGACGCGACCACCGGCACCGTATCGTCCGTGCAGCGGCAGCGCACGCGCAGGCGCAGGTTGTTCTTGAGCGACAGCAGATGGAGTACGACTGCGAAGCGTCCGCCGGACAGTTCCTTCGACGGCATCACGCCATCGACGTCCTTTTTCGGACCCTGCTCGTGTGGCTGCTGACCCCACTTGAAGCGACCCGGGCCCAGACCCTCGACGCCGCGCGAGAAGCCTTCCGACGAGACGTCGGTGGTGTCCCATTCGTCCGAGCCATAGCTGAGGTAATCCAGCCCGCACACGTCGATCGGCACTTCGAAACCGAACGTATCGCGGAGCTCCATCCCCACCGCAAACCAGTCGGCAGCGGCGACTTCCAGGGTCGCCTCGCCATGCGCGACATCGAGTGCGAGCGCACGCGCGCCGAAGTGGCTGCGCAGGCGATCGACGAGGGCGGTGACGGACTCGGTCATGGGTGAAGTGGGCCTGGACTCAGCGTGCAATCGTGTTGGTGCGACGGATTTTTTTCTGCAACTGCAGGATGCCCCAGACCAGCGCCTCGGCGGTCGGCGGGCACCCCGGCACGTAGATATCCACCGGTACGATCCGGTCGCAACCGCGCACCACCGCATAGGAATAGTGGTAATAGCCTCCGCCGTTGGCGCAGCTTCCCATCGAGATCACCCACTTGGGCTCGGGCATCTGGTCGTAGACCTTGCGCAGCGCCGGGGCCATCTTGTTGACCAGGGTACCGGCGACGATCATCACGTCGGACTGCCGCGGCGACGGGCGGAACACCACGCCGTAACGGTCCAGATCCAGCCGTGCCGCGCCCGCATGCATCATCTCGACCGCGCAGCAGGCCAGCCCGAAGGTCATCGGCCACATCGAACCGGTGCGCGCCCAAGCCAGCAGATCATCCAGCTTGGTCAGCAGAAAACCTTTATCCTGCACGACTTCGCCGAGTTGCTTGGCGGTCGCTTCGGC
>DATHOV010000474.1:0-7152 GCA_035484515.1 Lysobacteraceae bacterium | reverse complement strand
TCACCGCGATCACCAGCTCCGGCGCGCCGCTGCTGTCCGACCAGCGCTGCTTGAGCGAGTGGTCGCCGGCAACGAAATCGACCTTGCGCTTGCCGAAGTCGCAACGCTGGACCCAGGCCTCGAGGCCGAGCTTGGCATCCGAGAATCTTTCCCACTTGCAGCCCTTTTCGGCTGCACGAGATGGAGCGGCAGGCAACGCCGTTTCTGCAGGCGTGGGTGCTGCGATGGCGGACAACGGTACGGCAAGCATTGCAAAGGCGAACAATGCCGCATGGGGGCGCGTCGAACGAACGATGGTCATGGTAGGCCCCTGGGTAAACGCGGTGATAGCTTACCGTCCCAACTCGTACACCACATTGACGTCGACGCCGATGGTGTCCTCGCCGGCCGCGACCGGCGTGGATACGGCGCCCGCAATGGCCGGAGCCGGCATCGCCATCATCATCGCGCGCTGCGGCTGGTACATTCCACCGGATTCGGAAATGCTGACGATGCGGCGCACCTTGAGCCCGGTTGCGGCAGCGTAGAGTTCGGCGCGCTCCTGCGCGTGCCTGATCGCATCGTTCCGTGCTTCATCCATCGCTGCGTCCGGCTTGTCGATGGTGAAGACTGGCCCGTTGATCGAGTTCGCCCCTTGCGCGGCCAGTGCGTTCAGCACGTCACCCACCCTGGCGAGGTCGCGCAGGCGCACGTTGACCAGATTCACCACCTGATAGCCGGTGATCGCCGGTTTCTGGTTCTGCGCGTACTTGTATTGCGGCTGGAGGTTGACGTTCGAGGTCTGGATGTCGCGTTCGGCGACGCCGGCCTGCATGAGCGCCGCGATGACGGCGCTCATGCGTTGCGCGTTCGTGCGCATCGCGGAACTGGCGTCGCTGTTCTGCGTGATTACGCCCGCGGATACCCTTGCAAGGTTCGGCGTGCGCGTGCTCTCGCCGTGCGCGCTGACGTCCAGTTGCGTCGCGTCGGGCGGCAACAGCGGTGCGGTCTGCGCGAATGCGAGCGGCGACAGCAGGAGGGCGAGCGGGGCAATGAAACGAGAGCTGGGCATGGCGGCGACTCCGGTTGGGTTGCCGATACGATACGCAGGCGTCCAGAACCGCCGATGAGCAGCGCGCGTCGCGCGTCAACCCCTTTTCGCGTCGTCGACGTTGGTGTCGGCGAACACGCGGTAGCGCGATGGGCGCACCGCGACCAGTTCGCCTGCTGCGGGTAGCGCGTGCTGTGTGCCGTTGCCGACATCGATCTCGAGCGAGCGCGCTTGCTGCGGAAGCTCGAGCATGAGCATGTTGCGACCCGCAAGCTGGCGCGCGTCGACCACGCGTGCGGCGATGCCGTCGCCGGCGGCTGTCAGGGCGATGTCGTGCGGTCGGGCGTACATCTGCGCGGGGCCATCGGCGCCATGTTCGCACGCGAACCGCACGTCGCAGCCATCCACGTGGAAAACGCCGTCGCGCACCTGGCCGGCGATGCGGTTCGAGCGGCCGAGGAAATCGTAGACGAATGCGTTGGCCGGTTCGGCGTAGACCTGTTCCGGGGTGCCGTCCTGCTGGATCCTGCCGTCGCGCATCACAACGACGCGGTCGGCGAGTTCGAGCGCCTCTTCCTGGTCGTGGGTCACGAACACCGTCGTGTAGCCGGTCTGTTCGTGGATGTGGCGCAGCCAGCGTCGCAATTCGATGCGCACCTTCGCATCGAGCGCGCCAAAAGGTTCGTCGAGCAGCAGCACCGATGGCTCGATCGCCATCGCGCGTGCCAGCGCGACGCGCTGCTTCTGGCCGCCGGACAACTGGTCGGGCAGGCGCTCGCGCAATTCGCCGATCTGCATGCGTTCGAGCAGTTCGAGCACGCGGCGTTGCAAATCGGCTTTCGCGGGACGTTCGCGCCGGCGACGCGAGCGCAACCCGAACGCGACATTCTCGAATACCGACAGATGCGGGAACAGCGCGTAGTGCTGAAACACCAGACCGACGCGGCGCTCGCGCAGGCTCAATCGCGTTGCGTCGCGTTCGCCGAACAGGATGCGCCCGCTGTCCGGTTCCTCGAGCCCGGCCAGCGTGCGCAGCAGGGTCGTCTTGCCCGAACCGGAAGGCCCGAGCAGCGCGAGCAACTGCCCCGACGGGATCCGCAGGTCGACTCCGCGCAAGGCCGGGAACGTGCCGAAGCGCTTGTGCAGTCCTTCGATGCCGATGTCCATGCCGTGGTTCCGGATCGCCGCTGGGCTGGCGGCCGAGCGTCGCGCATTTCCGGGAGAAGCGCCAGCGGGGACGGCGTGTGCGCCCTCGGCGGTGTCGGGAAGATTCATCGGGAGGGTGTCCATGCGATCAGTGACCCGCGCGCCGGCGCGAGAGCGCATCGGCGTGCCGCCACTCCAGCCAGAGTTTGAGAACCAGTGTAAGCAATGCGAGCAGCACCAGCAGGGTCGCGACCGCGAACGCCGCGGTGTAGCTGTATTCGTTGTAGAGGATCTCGACCTGCAGCGGCAGCGTGTTGGTCAGGCCACGGATGTGTCCCGACACCACCGATACCGCGCCGAACTCGCCCATCGCCCGCGCGCTGCACAGCAGCAGGCCGTACAGTAGCGCCCAGCGGATGTTCGGCAGGGTCACGCGACGGAACACCATCCAGCCGCCTGCACCGAGCGAGGATGCAGCCTCCTCCTGCGCCGAACCCTGTTGCTGCATCAGCGGGATCAGCTCGCGCGCGACGAAGGGGAAGGTGACGAAGATCGTCGCGAGCACGATGCCGGGCGTGGCGAAGATGATGTGGATGCCGTGCTCGCGCAGCCATGGGCCGAGCCAGCCCTGCGCTCCGAACAGCAGCACGAACACCAGACCCGAGACCACCGGCGAGACCGAGAAGGGCAGGTCGATCAGGGTCAGTAGCAGGCGTTTGCCGGGAAAGCGGAACTTGGTGATCGCCCACGCCGCGGCGATGCCGAAGGTCGCGTTCACCGCGACACTGATTGCGGCGACCAGCAAGGTCAGCCGGATCGCCGCACGCGTATCCGCATCGAGGACTGCTGTCGCATACACGCTCCAGCCCTGGTGCAATGCCTCGAAGGCGACGACCAGCAGCGGCAGCAGGACGATACCTGCGAGCGCAGCCATGCACGTGGCGATCAGCGTCCAGCGCAGCCAAGCCGGGTCCTGCAGGGCTTTCCGCTGCAGCACGCCGGGATCAATCATGCCGGCCATGCGACACCTTCTTCTGCAACAGGTTGAGCAGCAGCAACAAGACGAACGAGATCGCCAGCATCAGGGTCGCCACTGCCGCGGCGCCCGCGTAGTCGTATTGTTCGAGCTTGATGACGATCAGCAGCGGTGCGATCTCGGATACCTTCGGGATGTTGCCGGCGATGAAGATCACCGAGCCGTATTCGCCGACGCCGCGTGCGAACGCGAGTGCGAAACCGGTGATCATCGCCGGAAGCAGCGGTGGCAGCAGCACGCGGCGCACCGTGGTCCAGCGCGTCGCGCCCAGCGATGCGGCGGCTTCCTCGTATTCCGCGCCCAGGCTTTGCAGCACCGGCTGCAGCGTGCGCACGCAGAACGGCAGGCCAACGAAGGCCAGCGCGACAGCGATGCCGGTCGGCGTGTAGGCGACCTTGATGCCGTATGGAGCGAGCCGGCTGCCGATCCAGCCGTTGCCCGCGTACAGGGCGGTGAGCGCAATGCCGGCCACTGCGGTCGGCAATGCGAAAGGCAGGTCCACCAGCGCGTCGAAGAAGGCGCGTCCCGGAAAACGATAACGCACCAGCACCCACGCGATCAGGGCGCCGATGAGGGTGTCGAATACTGCTGCCACGAACGCAGTGCCGAAGCTGAGCCTGAGCGAAGCCAGCACGCGCGGATCGCCCAGCACCTTGATCCAGCCGCTGCCAAGCGTCGCCGATTTCAGCAACAGTGCGGAAAGCGGCAGCAGCACGATCAGGCCGAGCCAGACCAGGCTCATGCCGAGCGCCAGCGAAAGGCCGGGTAGGGGCCCGGCCTCGCGGATCGCGCGTACTCGCAGGGATGAAGCGATGCTCAATGCGCGGCGCCTGCATAGATCCGGTCGAAGAAGCCACCGTCGTCGAAGTGCTGCGACTGCGCCTTCTTCCAGCCGCCGAAAGCATCGTCGATGGTGACCATCGGAACCTTCGGGAATTTCTTCAGCAGTTCCGGATCCACCAGTTGCGGCGAGGTCGGCCTGTAGCCGTCCTTCGCCGCGATCGTCTGGCCCTGCTTGGAATAGATGAAGCGCAGGTAGGCGTCGGCGATCACCTGCGTGCCGTGGCGCTTGGCGACGTCATCGACCACCGCCACCGGTGGCTCGGCGCGGATGCTGAGGCTCGGCACGACGATCTCGAAGCCCTCGTCCTTCGATTCGGTGAGCGCGAGGAAGGCTTCGTTCTCCCAGGAGATCAATACGTCGCCGATGCCGCGTTCGGCGAAAGTGGTGGTCGAGCCGCGCGCGCCGGTGTCGAGCACGGGTACGTTGGCGTACAGCTTCGTCATGAAGGCGAGCACCTTCGCGCCGTCGCCGTGGTTCTGCCTGCTCGCGTAGGCCCATGCGGCGAGATAGTTCCAACGCGCACCGCCGGAGGTCTTCGGGTTGGGCGTGATCACCGCGATGCCGGGACGCACAAGATCGGACCAGTCGTGGATATTCTTGGGATTGCCCTTGCGCACGAGGAAGACGATGGTCGAGGTGTAGGGCGCGCTGTCGTTCGGCAGGCGCTTCTGCCAGTCGGCCGGCAGCAGCTTGCCCTTGTCGGCGATCGCATCGATGTCGGCTGCGAGCGCGAGAGTGACCACATCGGCCTCGAGCCCGTCGATGACCGCGCGCGCCTGCTTGCCCGAGCCGCCGTGCGACATCTTGATGTCGACGTTGTCGCCGGTGCGCGACTTCCAGTCCTCTGCGAAGGCGGCGTTGATGTCCTTGTACAACTCGCGCGTCGGGTCGTAGGAGACATTGAGCAGGGTGATGTCCTTCGCAGCGGCCGTGGCGGAGAAAAAGGCCAGCGCGGCGATCACGATCAGTCTCAGGCGATGCTTCATGGCGGCTCCTGGTGATGGGGGTCGGGCAGAGGTGGTTCGGGGCTGGACTGTCTAGTCGTCGCCGGCTCGTTCCAGCGCGAGGCTGGCGGCAGGCGATCGGAGAAGGCGCAAATCATGTGGTTTGTGGCTTGCGGCTGCGGCCACGGCGCGACGTTTCAGCGGGACTTCGTTGCAGGCCTCCCGCTTGCCTTCGGCCCGCTTCGCGCGCGCTTTCTCTTGAGTCGCTGCGTATCGAGGGCGAGCTGCTCCAGGCTGCGGTGGTCGACGACGTCCGACATCGCGTCGCGTACATCGCCCATCAACAGGCGCAGGGCGCATGCATCCGGCTCGAGGCAGTCCACGCAGGGGCGGTAGGCGGTGACGCTGGCGCAAAGGATCGGTGCAAGGGGGCCGTCGAGCGCGCGGATGATGTCGCCGACCATGATGCGGGCCGCTGGTTGCGCGAGCGTATGTCCTCCCTGCACGCCACGCTTGCTTGCGACGATACCGGCCTTGCGCAGTTCGACGAGGATGGCCTCTAGGAACTTCTCAGGCACATCCGCCACGCTCGCGATCTGCCGCGCCTGCAGACGTTCGTCTCCGGCGTCGGCAAGGACGCAGAGGGCGCGCAGGGCGTACTTGGCTTTCATGGTCAGCATAATTCAGATGGGATTTATAGGATTTATGGCGCGGGCTTGTCAAGTGTCATGGAAATGTCTTGGTCCGAGGTCTTGCGGCGATCGTGGGAAAGCCGTTCGCGTTTAACGCAATCCGAACACTGGGGCGCTCGAACGGATAGATCCGAAGCGGATTCGATTCCGGATCGATTCCCCACCTTCGCCTCCTCCGCTTCAGCGGGAAGGCGAATCGGTCGGCATCGAACTCGAGTGCCGATCTTTGAGGGTCGAACGGTTATGCTTCGCCGATGCTTTATCTCGCCTCGAAATCCCCCCGCAGGCTGGAACTCCTGGGCCAGATCGGCGTCGAACCCGGTGTGCTCGACGTCGCCGTTCCCGAGATGCGACTGCCCGGCGAGTCGCCTGCCGACTACGTCAGTCGCGTCGCACGCGAAAAGGCCGGAGCCGGGCTGCTCAGGGTGATGACCAATCCTGACGCGTTGGTGCTCGGCGCCGATACCGAGGTCGTGCTCGACGACCGCGTGTTCGGCAAGCCCGGCGACGAGCGCGAGGCTGCGACGATGTTGCGCGATCTGTCCGGGTGCACGCACACCGTGATCAGCATCGTCTGGCTGCTCAGTGCGGGCCGCGAATTGCGGGCGCAGTCGGTCTCCGAGGTGCGGATCAAAGCGCTGAAGGAGGATGCGATCGCGGATTATGTCGCGACCGGCGAATGGAAGGGCAAAGCGGGAGGCTATGCGATCCAGGGACGTGCGGTTGCATTCATCGAGCACCTGTCCGGCAGCTATTCCGGCGTGATGGGTTTGCCGTTGTTCGAGACGGCGGGCTTGCTGCAGGCATTCGGCATGAAGCTGTGAATCGGGAATGGTGAATCGTGAAAAGCTGATGACTTCGATTACCGTGGATCTTCCGGGCAATCCGACTCTCTCAAAACAGGAAGCACGGTCATGAGTTCGCACTTGCTGGCAACCATCCACCATTCACTGTTCACGATTCACAGCTTTCGATGAGCGAAATCCTGATCAACGTCACCCCGCGCGAAACCCGCGTCGCGCTGGTCGAGAACGGCATGCTGCAGGAAGTGCAGATCGAACGCGCTGCGCGCCGCGGCTACGTCGGCAACATCTACAAGGGCCGCGTGCAACGGGTGATGCCTGGCATGCAGGCCGCGTTCGTCGACATCGGACTGGAGCGCGCGGCCTTCCTGCATGCGTCGGACATCGTCCGGATCGCGCATCCGGCAGCCGATAGCGATGCCGCCGCGGATGAGGCGCCGCCGCCGCAACTGCAGCCGCACATTCCGGCGATCAACGAGTTGCTGCACGAAGGACAGCAGGTCGTCGTGCAGGTCGTGAAGGATCCGATCGGGACCAAGGGCGCGCGCCTGACGACGCAATTGAGCATCCCGTCGCGCTATCTCGTCCTGCTGCCGCACGGTCGGGTGCTGGGCGTCTCCGCGCGGATCGAGGACGAGGCCGAGCGCGTGCGGCTGA
>DATHOV010000473.1:0-4983 GCA_035484515.1 Lysobacteraceae bacterium | reverse complement strand
GATCCGCTCTATGTCGGCGAGCTTGTGCGCGAGGGTATCGAGGGCGACTGGCCCTACATTTTCACCGATCTCGAATTCGAGTCCTTCGTCGATGCGCGCTTCGCTACCATCAAGCAGGGCTTCGATCGCATTCGTGGGCGGGAACCGAGGCGCTGAAATTGTGCTGACAAGTGCGCGTGACTGGCCCAGTCTGGTGCAGGGGAGCGGCGGGTGCGTCCGCCGCAGGGGGATATCACATGGCCTTGAAGATCATCGGCGCGGGCTTCGGACGCACCGGAACCCAGTCGACCTATACGGCGCTCAACCAGCTCGGCTTCCCGTGCTACCACATGGTCGAAGTGCTGGAGAACCCGGACAACAAGACCCACCTGGACTTCTGGCGCCGCGTCGGCAACACCCCTCCGGATGCACCGCACGACTGGGAGCAGGTTTTCGCGAACTACACCGCAGCGGTCGACAACCCGGCCTGCTGCGTCTGGCGTCAGCTCATGGCCGCCTGGCCCGAAGCGAAGGTCCTGCTGACCCTGCATCCCCGCGGCGCCGAAGCCTGGTACGAGAGCACCATCGACACCATCTACTTCACTGAGTCGATGTGGCAGTTCAAGGTGCTCGAAGTCGCCACCCCGTTCGGCCGCAAGATGGGCGACATGTGCCACAAGCTGATCTGGCAGCGCGCGCACAAGGGCACGATGTCCGACCGCAGCAAAGCGATCGCCTTCTACGAGCAGCACATCCGGGACGTGAAGGTCGCCGTCCCGCCCGAGCGCCTGCTGGTGTATTCGGTGGACCAGGGCTGGAAGCCGCTGTGCGATTTCCTCAGGGTGCCGGTGCCGGACACGGCCTTCCCGAACGTCAACGACCGCGCGGAGATCAGGAAGGTGCTGGCCGGGATGACACGCGGGGCGTACGTGATCCTGGGCGTGGGCGCAACGGTGCTGGGCGGGCTGGCGTGGGGCGCGCTCCATTTCCTGCTCTAGGGAACCTCTGATCCAGTCTTTGCTCGTCATTCCGGCGGCCTTCAACAGCTGAAGGCTGGTCAAGCCGGGATGACGGCTTGATCAGAGGTTCCCTGGGAATCGGCTTCCAACGGCGAAGCCGGCCATGCACCCCGCACGCTCGCTTCCGGCAGCGAAGCTGGTCATGCGGGAACAGTGCGAATGACCGATCCCGCACGCTGTGCGGCTCACCGATCGATCATCCGCTGCGAGCTCTCCGAGTAGCGCGCACCCACCATCTGCATCTGCGCGGTCGTGGTTTCGATCTCGTGAAGATCGTCGCTGTCGAGTTCGAGCGCGACCGCGCCCACGTTCTCCTGCAGACGGTGCAGCTTGGTCGTGCCGGGGATCGGAACGATCCAGGGCTTGCGCGCCAGCAGCCACGCCAGCGCGATCTGCGCGGACGTGGCCCGCTTGCGCTCGGCGATGCGGCCGATCCGCTCCACCAGGGCCAGGTTCGCCTTGCGCGACTCCGGGGAGAAGTTCGGCACGGTGTTGCGGAAGTCGGATTTGTCGAATGTCGTGTTCTCGTCCATCTTGCCGGTGAGGAAGCCCTTGCCCAGCGGGCTGAAAGGCACGAAGCCGATACCGAGCTCCTCGAGCGTGGGCAGCACCGAGGTTTCGGGCTCGCGCCACCACAGCGAGTATTCGCTCTGCAGCGCGGCGACCGGCTGCACCGCGTGTGCGCGACGGATGTTGCGCGCGCCCGCTTCCGACAGGCCGAAGTGCTTCACCTTGCCCGCGGCGATCAGGTCCTTGACCGCGCCGGCCACGTCCTCCATCGGCACGTTCGGGTCCACGCGGTGCTGGTAGAACAGGTCGATCCGGTCGGTGCCGAGCCGCTTGAGCGAGGCCTCCGCGACCGCCTTGATGTGCTCGGGCCGGCTGTCGAGGCCGGGACCGCGGGTTCCGTCGGCGGCGATGTCGAAGCCGAACTTGGTCGCGATCGCCACCCGCTCGCGCACCGGCGCCAGCGCCTTGCCGACCAGGACCTCGTTGGTGAACGGGCCGTAGGTTTCGGCGGTGTCAAAAAACGTCACGCCGAGGTCCACGGCGGCGCGGATGACCTTGATCATCTCCTGCTCGTCGCCGGCGGGGCCGTAGCCGAAGCTCATGCTCATGCAGCCCAGGCCGAGGGCCGAGACTTCCAGACCGCTGTTTCCGAGTTTGCGCATTTGCATCGTGGTTCTCCTTTGGATGGGGTCGATCAGGCGCGGCTGACGCTGCGGCTGGAGTTGCGAGCCAGTTGGCCGTTCGCGCCGAGGATGAGGATGTCGGTCATTGCGGCCTTCAGTCCTGTTCGAAGGCCAGCGATGCGGACAGGTCGCGATGGGCATCGGCCTGCGCGAGCAACGAACGGGCCTTGGCCTCGAATGTTTCCACCGCATCGGCGCCGGCGGCGAAGCGGACCGGCGGATCGTCGCTCGCGGCGAGGGTCACCAGGGCGCGCGCGAGCTTCGCGGGGTCGCCGCCCTGCTTGCCGCTCATCGAACTCCAGGCGCCAATGGTCTGTCGCGTCTGTTCGGCATAGTCGTCGATCGACGGCGCCGCGTAAGTCGTGGATTCGTTGCTGAGCAGCTCGGTGCGGAAGAAGCCGGGCTCCACCAGCAGCGTGCGGATGCCGAACGGCGCGACTTCCGGGGCCAGCGACTCCATCCAGCCTTCCACCGCGAACTTCGCGGCCGCATACGCCGAGCAGAATTTCAGTCCGGCGATGCCGGCGGTGGACGAGACCGTCACCAGCAGGCCGGAGCGCTGAAGGCGCATCACGGGCAGCACGGCGCGGGCAACGTTCATCGGCCCGAACAGCAGCGTTTCGAGCTGCTGGCGCACCTGTCGGTCGCTGAGTTCCTCGAAGAAACCCGCATGGAAGTCGCCTGCGTTGTTGACCAGCACGTCGATGCGGCCAAAGGTTGCGAGAGCGGCGTTCACAGCGGCATCTGCATCCGCGGGGCGGGTCACGTCCAGCGTGGTCGCGAGCAGGCGCGGGTGATTGCCGATCGCTGCGGCCACCTTTCGCGCGTCGCGGCCGGTAGCGACCACCGCGTGGCCGGCGGTAAGCGCCGCGCGGGCGATGTCGACGCCAAGGCCGCGGCCAGCGCCCGTAATGAGCCATGTCTTGCTGTCGGTCATGGGATCTTGTTTCCTCCAGTCGGATGGGGTGCCTGCCGCGACCCGTTCTCGTCCTGGAGGGTCGGCATTGGCGCGGGGACCATCTTGGCGCCGCGACGCGGCGAGGATTAGTGGTCCGCGGTCGCATGGGCTTATGAGCCCCATCGATCAATCAGCGGTACGAGCGACGAAACCTCGCTAACCCCGATAGCGCAACGCGTCGACCAGGAGCGCGAACGCCGGTGAAGGCTGGCGGCGACTCGGGTAATACAGGTGGTATCCGGAAAACGGCGGCGACCAGTCCTGCAGCACGCTTTGCAACTCTCCGCGTGCGATCGATGCCACAACCATGTCCTCGGGCAGGTAGGCCAGCCCGAAGCCGTCGAGGCAGGCGCGAAGGAGCGGACCGAGCGTGTTGAACACCAGCCGGCCCTCGACGTGCACGCGCAGTTCGCGGCCCTCCTTCTCGAACTCCCATGCATACAGGCCGCCATGGGTCGGCAGGCGGATGTTGATGCAGGCGTGCTGCGCCAGGTCTTGCGGTGTCCCGATCGCGGGCCGCTGCGCCAGGTACGCCGGCGTTCCGACGACGAGCATGCGCATGTCGGGGCCGATGCGCACCGCGATCATGTCCTTGTCGACCTGCTCGCCGAAGCGGACCCCGGCATCGAAGCGCTCGGCGGCGATGTCGGTGAGGCCGGAGTCGTTGAAGAGCTCGACGCGGATGTCGGGATAGTCCTTCAGCAGGGTCCGGACGGCCGGCCACAGGACCGTGTCCGCGGCGTGCTCTCCGCTGGTGATGCGGATGTTGCCGCTCGGCTTGTCGCGCATCGCGTTCATGGAGGCGAGTTCGGCGTCGATGTCCTCGAAGCGCGGGCCGATCGTCATCAGCAGGCGCTGGCCGGCCTCCGTCGGCGACACGCTGCGGGTGGTACGGGTGAGAAGGCGGATGCCAAGTCGCGATTCCAGGCCGCTGATCGTGTGGCTGAGCGCGGATTGCGAGACCCCGAGCTGCGCCGCGGCCCGGGTGAAGCTCTGTTCCCGCGCGACCGCAAGGAATGCGAGCAGGTCGTTGTAGTTCTGCCGGCTCATGCGCGCGTCCTGCGCCGATTCATGAGCAGGAATCATAGACTCATGCGAACCGGGTCTACTAATCAAGTGACTGGGCGGTATCCAGACTACGATTCCAGCCATCGACAAGGAGTCGACGCATGCAGATCAAGCGCAGTGGCACCCAGCCTTCCGGAAAGGGGCCTGCCGAATGGTTCACCGGCGACGTGCGCATCGACCCGCTGCACACGGCGCCCGAGCCGGCGCGGGTTGCCTGCGCGCTGGTGACCTTCGAGCCCGGTGCGCGCTCGGCCTGGCACACGCATCCGCTCGGGCAGATCCTGGTCGTGACGGCCGGCTGCGGCTGGACGCAGTGCGAGGGCGGTCCGCGCGAGGAGATCCGCCCAGGCGACGTGATCTGGTGTCCGTGCAATCACCGGCACTGGCATGGCGCGACGTCGACCACCGCGATGAGCCACATCGCGATCCAGGAAGCGCTCGATGGCAAGATGGTCGAGTGGATGGAGCACGTCACCGACGAGCAGTACCTCGGCGCCAACGCTTGACGGATGATGGAAGCTGGACGCCTCGGCCCGATCCAAGCCCTCTTCCCAAGGGAAGGGCTTTCGATCGATCGCTACACAGCAGCATGAATCCCTCTCCCTCCGGGAGAGGGTGCCGGCAGGCGGGAGAGGGTTCGGCGAGAGTACCGAGTTCCACGCTCGTCCCGAGCCCTCACCCCAACCCCTCTCCCGGAGGGAGACGGGCTTCAAGAACAAGCCGCGCGGACCGCACCATCACACATCACAGGAGACCTTGATGACCA
>DATHOV010000472.1:0-6968 GCA_035484515.1 Lysobacteraceae bacterium | reverse complement strand
CCGAGGTCGTGCCGAGCTGGGAAGGGCGACGTGCGCGGCTGTTCCGCGCCGAAGCGCTCGCCGACCGCGACGACGACATCCGCCTGCTGCCGCTGCAACTGCTGCTGGCACCGTCATGGACGCGTCGTGGCGTGCAGGTACTCGCTGCGGGTCTGGCCCTGCTGGTGATCGCCCTGTTCGTGCCCGTGCGCGATCGCTTCGGCACCTCGGCCTCGCTCGGTCTGGACGGCGTGGTGTCCATCAGTGCGACGGCGCCGGGCCGGATACAGTCGCTCACTGCGATCCCCGGCCAGCACGTCGCCGCCAGTGCCCCGCTCGCCCGGCTGAGCGATACCGCCGCGGCAGCGGAAGCCGAACGCGCCTATGCGGACTACGTGGCCCTGTTGCGCCGGCGTCTGGCGCACGCCGATGCCGCTGCCGCCGATCCCGAACTCGCACAGGCGTGGGAGCGTCTTCAGCAGGCACGCACGGCGGCGCTCCCGCAACTGCGGGCGCCCGGCCCCGGGCGGATCCTGGACCTGAGCGTCAGTCGCGGCCAGGAAGTCGTCGCCGGTCAGTCGTTGATGCAGTTCGCGCCCGACGGCGGAGCAGCGCAACTGGATCTGGACCTGCCAGGGCGCGCCGCAACGGAACTGCATGCCGGAGCCACCGGCAGCGCGCGACTCGCATCCATGCCCGACCGCGAATTTCCGATCCGCGTCGCGTGGGTCGCGCAAACGGTCGCCAGCGCTGCGGCCGGCACCAATGCGGCCCGCCCCGCTGCGGGCATGGATCAGACCGAACCGCACGTGCATGCGCGCGCGGTCTTCACGGGCGAACAACCGCAGGTTTTTCCCGGCACCCGTGCCGATGTCCGCGTCGATCTGGGCAGCAAACCACTGTCCCGGCTGTTGTACCAGCGCTGGATGGAGGACTGATGCAGGCCTGGACCGCATTGGCGCAGCGCTTCCCCAGCCTGGCATCGCGCGCCCGCCGGGTGCCCTTCATCGGCCAGAGCATGCCCGGCGAATGCGGCAGCGTGTGTCTGGCGATGCTCGCCTGCGCGCTCGGGCGCCCCACCGATCCGGCCGAGGTGCGTGCATTGGCGGGAGCCAGCCGCTTCGGCGTGCGCGCAGGCGACATCGCGGCGGCGGCAAGGCTGCTCGGGTTCGACGCCCGCCTGATCAAGCTGCACGAGATCGACGAACTGCGCTGGCTCGATCGTCCGGTGATCCTGCATTGGCGCTTCAATCATTTCGTCGTGCTCGAACGCGCCGGCAAGCACGATGCCATCGTCCTCGATCCTGCGCTCGGCCGTCGTCGCGTGAGCCGCGCCGAGCTCGATGCGAGCTATACCGGAGTGATGATCTGGTTGGATGCGACGCAGCGGAAGAGCGCCGCCGCACCACGGCGTCGACCGCTGTGGCCGTTTCTCAAACCGCTGGTGGCCGGCTTGCCGGGCATGGGTTCGCTGTTGCTCCTGTGCATTGCCGCGCAGGCGCTCGCGCTGGCGCCGGCGTTGCTCAGCGCCGAACTGTTCGGCCGCCTGCTGCCATCCCACGATTCGGGCGCGATGGCGGTCCTCGCACTCGCGGCGGTCTTCCTGGCTGGCTTGTCGCCCCTGGTGGAGCTGGCGAAGAATCACATCCTGGTGCAGCTGCGCAGCCTGATCAATCTGCGCCTGTTGACGGCGATGATCGATCGCCTGCTGGGTGCGCGATTCCAGGCGCTGCTCGAGCGCGGTCACGGCGACCTCCTGAACCGGCTCGCTGCCGGCGAGGCGATCCGCAACGTCCTCACCAATACCGGTCTGGGGATGCTGCTGGACGGCGCGGTCTCGCTCAGTGGCTGGATCGTGCTGGCGCTGTGCAGTCCGGCTTGCGCGGCTTTCGCGGCACTGCTTGCGATCGGCGCGACAACCGCCGCCGCCTGGATCGCGCGCCGGCGACGCGAGCAGCTGGCGCCGCAATTCTCCGCGCAGAGCGAGCTGCAGGGCTTCCAGGTGGAGATGCTGATGGGTGGAGAAAGCCTGCGCGCCGGCGGCATGCTCGATGCGGCGCGCGTGCGCTGGTCGAGCCGCTGCGCGGACGAAGTGCGCGCAAGCCTGGTGATCGGTCGCACCGATGGCCGTTACGCGACCATCGTGATGGCGCTCACCCAATCCGGTTCGCTGCTGCTGATGGCTTTCATCGGCATGCTCGCCGTCGGCGGATCCCTGGGCCTGTCGACCGCACTGCTCGCATTCCAGGTCGCGGTGATGCTGCTGGCGACGACCGCGCGACTGTTCTCCGCCGTGGAGCGGCTGGAGCTCGCACGCTTCCAGATCGACCTTGCCAGCGAGATGCTCGATCTGCCGCAGGAAGGCGGCCATGCCGGACACGACATCGGTGCGGCAAGCGAGCCGGCGATGTCGGTACGTTGCCGCGGCATCGGCTTCCGCCACGCCCCGCATCTGGCTCCGGCACTGGACAACGTCGATCTCGATGTGGCTCCGGGAAGCCTCGTGGCCATCGTCGGAGCCTCGGGATCGGGCAAGTCGACGCTGCTGGCGATCCTGGCGGGACTGCATTCGCCGGACACCGGCGAAGTCGCGATCGGCGATGTCGTCGCCAGCGACGCGAATCTCGGCGAGCGCCGCCGACGCATCGTCATGGTTCCGCAGTTTCCGTATTTCTTCAGCGCCAGCATCCGCGACAACCTGCTGATGGCGGCGCCGGAAGCCGATGCGGCGGCGATGCGCCGCGCCGCACAACTGGCTTGCATCGCCGACGACATCGAAGCGCTGCCGATGGCCTACGAAACCGTCCTGGCCGAAGGCGGCAACAGCCTTTCCGGCGGCCAGCGCCAACGCTTGGCGCTGGCGCGCGCATTGCTCGCGCAACCGGCGGTGTTGCTGCTCGACGAAGCCACCAGCGCGCTGGACGCACAGAGCGAGCAGCGGGTGCTGGCGGCGCTCGCCGACCTGCAGTGCACGCGCCTGGTCGCCGCGCACCGGCTCTCGACCGTGCGCGCAGCCGACCTGATCGTGGTGCTCGACGCGGGTCGCGTCGTGCAGCGCGGCAGCTTCGCGGAGTTGAGCCGCAGCCCGGGCCCGTTCCGCCGCCTGTTCCAGCGCCAGTTCGCGGGGGTCGAGGCGGATGAGGATGCAGTGCTCGCGAATTGAATTGCCGCACGGCCGGAATACGACGATGCCCTCGGGAAGAGGAAAGAAAGTCGTCGATGTATCGGGCTGCAAAATCGACAGAACTGACCAATGGAGCGTCCGATGCAGATCCTGATCACGACCCGACTCGACGACATGCATGCCGAAGCGGTGGCGATGGCGCTGGAACAGCGTGGCCATCGCGTGTCGCTCGTGCATGGCGCGGATTTTCCGCAGCGCCAGTGCGCGACGCTGGCCTTCGACAGCCACGAGTTGCCGGGCGAACAGTACGGCGCCTTGCTGCCCGACATCGATCCCACTGCAGTGGATGTGGTGTGGAACCGGCGGCGCGAGTGGCCGCAGTTGCCGCCCTCGCTGCATGCGGACGATCGCGAATTCGCCCGCCGCGAAAACCACGTGTTCGCCGATGCGCTCTGGCGCCTGAGCGGGCGCGCGGCGTTCTGGGTGAATCCGGAGTCGGGCGCGCGCGCTGCCGAGTTGAAGCCCTTGCAGCTTCGGCAAGCGCTGCACGTCGGCCTGACCGTCCCGGAGACGCTGGTCAGCAACGACCCGCAGCGCATCCGCGCCTTCGTCGATCGCAACGCCGGCCACTGCATCTACAAACCGCTCACCCACGGCGACTGGCAGGAGCCCGACAGCGCGCGCGTACTCTTCGCCGCCAGCGTGGACACGACGACGCTTCCGGACGACGCGACCCTGCAAGCCTGTCCGGGGATCTTCCAGCGCCGCGTCGGCAAGCGATTCGAAGTCCGCGCGACGTTCATGGGCGCGCATTGCATGGCCTTGCGCCTAGACTCGCAGAGCACCGAATCGGGGCGCCTCGACTGGCGTCAGGCACAGGGCAGCGAAACCATTCCGGCGCAGCCCATCACCCTGCCCGATGCGGTGCGGGCCCGGTGCCGCGCGTTGATGGATCGACTGGATTTGGTGTTCGGCTGTTTCGACTTCATCGTGACCGAACAGGACGAATGGGTGTTCCTCGAAGTCAACCAGATGGGACAGTTCCTGTTCCTCGAAACGTGGTGCCCCGAACTTGCCGTCCTCGATGCGTTCTGCGCGTTCCTGCTGTCGCGCGATCCGGACTTCACCTACGTACAGCCGCGGAATCCGGTGCGCTTCGTCGAGCTCGCGGGCAGCGGTGATCTGAAGCGACGTCTCGCCAATGGGCATGAGCGACATATGCCCGCCATCAAGGCAACGGCGGTGGCTTCGATCGTTTGACCTCGCTGTCCGTCTACGATGCGCGAAGGTGGAAGGTGTCGGCTTGCCCTTCTCCCTCCGGGAGAAGGTGCCCGAAGGACGGATGAGGGTTCGGTTTATCGAATGCGCAACGCACTGGTACGAAGCTGCATCGTCAAATGCCTTGCGAGTTCCACTTCCTCGGCAAACCGAACCCTCATGGACGCGTTGCCCTTTTGCAGTTCGTCCCCCTGCGGCTTAAATCCTTGAAACCAAAGGACTATGCCGAATCGCCACAGACCATAGGCGAACACCTCAAGCGCACTAGGCTCCTGCGCGGACTCACCCAAACACAAGCGGTGGTGTCGCCCGGGTTGAAGTTCGCGATCGGCTGGCCGTACTTGCTGTAGTACGTGCCGACACCCTCGCCGTTCGGGTAGCCGATCGACTTGGGCCAGCCGTAGTAGGTGTCGTAGGCGATCGTCTCGACGTAGCTCCTGGTGCTGCCCGGACCGATCTGCTGGGTGGTATCGGTCTCGATCAGGCGCGCCAGGTCGTCGTAGATGTACGTCTGGCTGCGCTCGGGGGCGCCGTTGGCGATCACGCCGCTGGAATCAGATTGGAAAAGAACTGCCGTCTGCCGCGATTCGATCAAGAAAACCGGGATGCGCCCCGGAATTTTCTGCTGACTAACTTCTTGTGTTTGAACTCAGTCGCCCACGCACAAAGTCGGCATACTCATCTTGGACTATTCCAACGTTTACGTACTTGCATCGATTTGCCCCAAATTGCTCCTCTGCAATTTTCATAGCTTCCTCAGCAGATAGGAAACCGGTACGCTTCTCGCAAGGCTCGTCAGGATCGACGAAGCTAAACGCATACAGATCGAGATGGTTCAAATCCCCCTCATCGAAGACTTCGTATCGCGACGCAGAGAACGAACGATCTGGATTTCTTTCAACGCACACCCAGCGTAAAGCGCGATAGTTGCTTTCCTCCCTGGGCGGCAAAAATTGTTCAATTGCGCGCCCAGCGCACACAGTGCTGATGGCATCGGTCTCGGTGAGATAACGCATCGTTACCCTCCAGTAGGTGGCGGATTACCCATTTCCTGGCCGCGCATTTGCCAATGCAAATTTGCGTCCTGCGTGCGCATGGCTGGTGAGACGCCCTGATTGTATTGATTGGGATGAAGGCCCGGTACCTTAGAGTGGACCGGCGGGGCTTCGTGAACTGCTGAGCCAGGCATTTGTCCAGCATGGTGTAGTTCTAATGGCACTTCTTTTCCTGCCGCGTTCGTCGTCGGAATGAAGTCTAGGGGACCTTTACCATCAGCAGCTCGCTGAAGATCTCGTTGAGTCCAAGGACCAGCAAAACGTGATGGAGGATCTCCTACCCCGTAACCTCGAACTGTTGGATCAGCAACAGCCCCGCCCACCTCTTCACCCTCTCTCCCTCCCATACCCAAAGTAATGACCGTGACAGCGGCATTCTTTGCGCCGACCCGCTCCGTAAAGCCGTCAGCGGCAGCATCCTGCAATGCTGAGTGGCCGCTAAGTCCTCCTACCACATAGGCTACATCTGTCGCGATGGCAGTGCCGGCAACATCGAAAATGCTGCCAGCAAATTGTTTCTGCACCCAGTTGCGCGTGTCCGGTTCCTTCGAGTTATTGACGTCCTCATTGCTCAGGGCAACCGGCGACGACGGATCTGTCTTGAACTGGCAGTTGGGGCACCACGACGGGTTGGGTGTCGCCAACGGCAGCGTCGTCGATGTCGTGCCTTGGGTGCTCGTGGTCTGCTTCAGCGCCCCGTTGCTGAACTGTCGACTCGACGGCCCCGCCAGATCCGTCCCTGCCGAATAGGTGACCTGGGCCCCCTCCATGAAGCCTGAGTTGGTCTCGCAGCCTGCGCTGCTTCCACCGCCATCGCCCAGTTCCACCTCGCCCTGTGCGCAATACCCGGTCGGATCGGTCCCCGCCAGCGGATTGTTCATGATGTAGCTGTAAGGATTCAGGCTCTGGCTGTTGAGAGGCGCCTGGATGATCGGGTCGACGCTGAGGAACCGTCCGAGCTGGTAGTCATACACCCGCCCGTTCATGTGGATCAGCTGCACCGAGTTCAGGTGCTCGTGGCCGGTGAAGCCGTGGGCGGTGATCGCGGTGCTTTGCAGCTGTGCCGGTGAGGTGTCGGCCCAGGTGCCTGTGCGCGGCTTGCCGAAGGCATCACTGCCACGGGTTTCCACGAGATTGCCGTTGCTGTCGACGATCCCATCGACCGATCCGAGACGATCGGTGAACACGTAGTTCACCGTGCGCGTTGAGCCGTCGGTGATTTCCGCCGGGCCGGCATAGACCTTCGTCGTGCCCGCACTGATCCAGTCCTCGTAGCCGCCATCCAGGTACACCTTGGTGCCGTCGCTGCCCACCTCGCGCGTGTGCTGGCCGTCCGGCCCGTAGTACAGGTTGATCGTCGCAGTGCCCCGCGTGATCTTGATCGGCAGGTTGTCGTGGTCGTAGGACACCGCAAGGCCCGCGTTGTCCGAGGTCAGGTTGCCGTCGGCGTCGTAGCAGTACGCGCGCGTGCCGCCTCCGGCGAGCATCACCCGCTTGACCGCGTTGGCGCCGCCGCCGCAGGTGCCGGAAGT
>DATHOV010000471.1:0-4037 GCA_035484515.1 Lysobacteraceae bacterium | reverse complement strand
ACACCGCCGGATCGGCCTTCATCGTGGCCGCGAACTTCGGCCCGGAGGCTTCCATCAGATGCCCGTGCGCATAGAGGAAGGGCGCAATGATCTCCGTATACCAACCCGCGCCGGGTTGCAGCTCGATCACGGTCATGCCGGGCTGGATGCCGAAGAACTGCAGGGTCTCGACGGGGTGGCGGTAGATGTCGCGCGCCTTGTGCGGGGGGCTGCGCCAGGCGCCGTCCACAGCGGCCTTGAGCGCTGCGGTGGTGTCCTGCGGCTCGGTGGGGACGGCAATCGCCGTCGGGACCAGCGCAAGCAGGGCGGTCAGCGAGAGAGCCAGCCTGGGAAGGGTAGGGAACATGGAGGATGCTCCTGACGGGGATGGTCAAGATTACTCCGCCGAACAGGTTTGGCCGCATGGTTCCTGTCATTCCCTGCTTCTTGTCATCACGAGCCGGACTTGATCGCGGGAATGAGCTGGAAATTGCCGCACGCGCCTATTGAGCTGCGCTGCGAAAGGATGGCACCGTTATGCTTGAACCTCTGCACACGACGGGAACCCGGATGTTGGCGAATAGCCGCTTCAATCCTCTGTCTACCCGGACTCTTTTCCGCTTTACCGCATTCCTGCTGGCCTTGCTCACCCAGGCCACGGCGCTGGCGGCACAAACCGATCGGCAAAGGGTGGACCAGATCTTTGCCGCTTACGACAAGCCCGGTTCGCCCGGTTGCGCGCTCGGCGTGATCCGGAATGGGGACTTCGTCTATCGGAAGGGCTACGGCGAAGGCAGCCTCGAACTCGGCGTTCCGCTTTCGTCGCAGTCCGTGTTGTACATGGGCTCGGTCTCGAAGCAATTCACGGCTGCCAGCGTCGTACTGGCGGCCGAACAAGGGTTTCTTTCCCTCGACGACGATGTCCGCAAGTACATTCCGGAACTTCCCGACTACGGGAAGCCGATCACCTTGCGCGAAATGCTTCATCACACGAGTGGACTGCGCGAATACGAAACGCTGGAAGTCCTCTCCGGCCGAAGCGACCTCGACGTACGTCCGACTTCGGAATTGATCGATCTGATAGCACGCCAGAAGGCGCTCAATTTCCAGCCCGGGGCGGAATACCAATACAGCAACACGAATTATTTCCTGCTGGCCGAAGTCGTCAAGCGCGCCACCAGAAAGCCGCTCCCGATCTTCGCTGCGGAGAATATCTTTCATCCGCTCGGCATGGCCCATACCCTGTTCTACGACGACCGTTCGGTCGTGGTCCCCGGCCGCGTTCCCGCATACGATGCCGGAGCCAATGGAACCTTCGTGGTGGATTGGTCGACCAACTTCGATCGGGTGGGTGCTGGCGGCCTGCTGAGCAGCGTCGACGACCTGCTCCTGTGGGACCGGAATTTCGACGACAACCACCTGGGTACCGGGACGCTGATCAAGGAGATGGAGACGCGCGGCGTCCTCAACGACGGCACGCAGATCCCCTACATGCTCGGACTCACGGAAGGAACCTGGCGCGGTCTTCCGGTCATCGAGCACTCGGGAGGCCATTTCGGGTACGTCACCGAGCTGCTGCGTTTTCCGCAGCAGCATTTCACCGTGACCTGCCTTTGCAATGTAGCCAGCGCGGATCCGGAGACGCTTGCCCGCTCGGTCGCTGCGGTCTATCTGAAGGATCTTCTTCAGGCTCCGGATGTTTTGAAGCAGTCTCCCGGTACCGACTTCGCATCCGATCCCGCCGGGTTCGCTGGCACGTACCAAAACCCACGCAGTCATTCGATTCGGTCGGTCGCGGTCGCAGGCGGGAGCCTCACCGTAGGCAGCACAGCCTACGATCGCGTTGGGCCCAATGCGTTCAGGACTTCGGGTCCGGAGGGCTCGGCGGCGGTTTTCGAAGGGTCCGGCAAGGATGAAAAGTTGACCATCAGCAACGACGGCGAGATCTGGTTCACAGGCTCGAGGATCGATGTCCCCGGCATCGACGAAACGGCCCTGGCCGACTACGCCGGCACCTATGCGAGCGCGGAGCTCAACGCGACTTACAGGATTGCTGTCGAGAACGGGAACCTGACTCTCCAGGCCAACGGCAATTCCGCGCTCGAACTGAAACCGGGCGCCCGGGATGAGTTCGTGAGTGGCTGGACCCCCGCGGTTGGCTACATCGCCGTCGTTTTTCGAAGGTCAGGCAACGGTCGCATTTCCGGCCTGGCATTGTTCAGTGCGGGCGTTCGCAATCTCGATTTCGAAAAAAACAATCGGGATGGCACGATCGCGCATCATTGAAAAAACTCACGACGCGATGGCGGTGTCCTGGCGATAGCGCACATCCGACAGCAGGCGGCCCAGCTCCTTCCTGACCACGGCGTAGCACTCGCAGGTACGCGCCTCGAGTCCGGATCGATCCAGTACGGCGATGTGGCCGCGGCGGTAGCGGATGAAGCCGGCTTGCTGCAGCTTCCCGGCAGCCTCGGTGATGCCTTCGCGGCGCACGCCGAGCATCCGGGCGACCAGTTCCTGGGTCACGACCAATTCGCGCGATGGCGCGCGGTCCGCGGTCAGCAGCAACCAGCGGCACAACTGCTGCTCCAGCGAATGATGACGATTGCAGGCTACGGCCTGGGACATCTGGGTGATCAGCGCCTGGGTGTAACGCAGCAACAGGCGCTGCATCAGGCCGCTGCGATCGAACTCCTCCTTCAGCAGGCGGGCTTCGAGCCGGTAGGCGTCGCCGGCGATCTGCACCACCGCCGAACTCGAGGTGGAACCTCCGCCCATGAAAAGCGAGACACCGACGACGCCTTCGTTGCCCACGCCGGCCGCTTCGGCCGACGCGCCGGACTCCAGGACGTAGTGCAGCGAAACGATCGCCGAAGTGGGGAAGTAGGCGTGGCGCATCTGGCCACCGGGTTCGTAGAGCGTCTGCCCGAGTGCGAGCGGGAAGTGTTCCAGGCGCGCGGCCAGCCGCTCGAACTCTGCCGTAGGCAGGGCAGCCAGCAGATGGTTCTGGTTCGGATCAGGTGAGGGGGGCATCGCTGACCGCCGGCGTCCTGCGTTCGATGCGGTGGTCCATCAGTTCCACGCCGATGCCGCGGTAACCGACAAAACGGCTGGACTGGTTGAACATCGGTTCCCCGCTCACCAGGAACTGCTGCTGCGAGCCATCGGCCCTGAGCCGGTTCAGCACGAAATCCAGGAAGGGCTGTCGCGCGGCGATGCGCGCCTGCAACTCCTCCTGCTCGTCGGCATTCCAGCCTTCGCCCGGGTCGTCGTTGACGCTTCCGGCGAGCGCGGATACGCGGATACCCAGCATCTCCAGAACCGGTCCGGAAACCTTGCTGAAATTCCCTTCCTCGTCCTGTTCCCAGTACCAGTCGGAGGCCAGTTCGGTCAGGCTGCGAAAGCGGGCTTCGCTCTCGCGCAATTCGGCGGTGCGCTCGAGTACCGTTTCCTCGAGCGTCTCGATGCATTTCTCCAGTTCCCGGTAAAGCAGCCGCACTTCGAGCATGTTGTTGATGCGCGTCCGCACTTCGATCAGGTCGAAGGGCTTGCTGATGAAGTCCTTCGCGCCGAGCTGCAACGCACGCAGCTTGTGTCCGGGTTGGGCAGTTATGACCAGGACCGGGAGGTAGCCGTCGGTGGTGTTGGTCTTGAGGCCCTCCATCACCTGGAAGCCATCCATGACGGGCATCTGCAGGTCGAGCAGGATCAGGTCGTAGTGGTTCTTGCGATGCAGCGCGCAAACCTCGAGAGGATTCGTGGTCGAACTGACCCGGGTATAGCCAGCCTGTGCCAGGACCTCCGCGAGCAGCGCCACATTGGGTTCCTGGTCGTCGACGATCAGGATGCGGGCGGCGAGGATGTCGATGGCTGCAACTTTCATGGCACTTTCTCGATGTCCTCGCGGTCGCTTCTGGTCCTTGCGAACGCCAGCGCGACGTCCAGCGTCTCCAGGAATTCATCGACCTTGATGGGCTTGGTCAGATAGCGGAAGAATCCGGCATCCAGCCCTTTGCTGATATCGCGCGGCATCGCGTTCGCACTGAGCGCGATCACCG
>DATHOV010000470.1:0-6149 GCA_035484515.1 Lysobacteraceae bacterium | reverse complement strand
GCAAGGCATTGCTCGTGATGGCGGAATGCGCGCGTGCCGCAGCCCTGCCTGAAGCGACCGCACGCGTGGCGCAGATCTGCATCGAGGAGGCGTGTTCATGATGCGCCGCCCCCTGTTGTCCGATGATTCCGCCCGCAGTTCGGCGCGCGTGCACTTCGTGGGCATAGGCGGCGTCGGCATGAGCGGGATTGCGGAAGTGCTGCTGACGCTCGGCTACAAGGTCTCCGGTTCGGATGCGGCCGAGTCGGCAAGCACGCGTCGCTTGGCATCGTTGGGCGCGAGCGTGCAGCGCGGGCACACCGAAGACAATGTCATCGGCGCCGACGCGGTGGTCGTGTCCAGCGCGATCCGTGAAGACAATCCCGAACTGCTCGCGGCGCGCGAGCAGCGCATCCCGGTCGTACCACGTGCGGAGATGCTGGCGGAATTGATGCGCTTCCGTCGCGGGATCGCGGTCGCCGGCACGCACGGCAAGACTACGACCACATCGCTGATCGCAAGCGTGCTGTCCGAAGGTGGCATGGATCCGACCTTTGTGATCGGCGGGCAACTGCTCTCGGCCGGTTCGAACGCGCGCCTCGGTCAGGGCAAATGGCTGGCCGCCGAAGCCGACGAGAGCGACGGCAGCTTCCTGCGTCTGAATCCGCAGATCGCGGTGGTCACCAATATCGACGCGGATCACCTCGAGAACTACGGCGGCGACTTCGCGCGCGTACGCGCAGCCTTCTCAGAGTTCCTGCATCGGCTCCCGTTCTACGGACTGGCCGTGCTGTGCGTGGACGATCCGGAAGTGGCCGCGCTCGCCGCGAGGATGCCGCGGCATATCCTCGGTTACGGGTTCGGCGACGAGGCGGACGTGCGCGCCAGCGATGTCGTCCAGGAAGCCGGGCGCATGCGGTTCACGCTGCACCTGCCCGAGGTCGCGCCGATCGACGTTTCGTTGAATCTTCCCGGTCGCCACAACGTGCTCAACGCGTTGGCAGCGGCCGCAATCGGCTGGGAGCTGGGCGTTTCTCCCGCAGCGATCGCGCGCGCGCTCGAGCACTTCCAGGGCATCGGTCGGCGCTTCAACCAGCTCGGCGAGCTCGACTTTGGTCGCGGCAAGGCCCTGCTCGTAGACGACTACGGGCACCATCCGCGCGAGTTGCAGGCGGTGTTCGATGCCGCGCGCGCCGGCTGGCCGCAGCGCCGGCTGGTGGTCGCGTTCCAGCCGCACCGCTACACCCGCACGCGCGACTTGCTCGACGAGTTCGCGCACGTGCTCTCGAGCGTCGATGCCCTACTGCTGACCGATGTCTATCCGGCCGGCGAAATGCCGATCATCGGCGCGGATTCGAAGGCGCTGGCACGCGCGATCCGTGCGCGCGGGCGCATCGATCCGGTGCTCGTCGGCTCGGCACGCGAACTGGCCGGGGTGCTGCCGGACGTGCTCGTCGACGGCGACCTTCTGCTGCTGCTCGGTGCGGGCGACATCGGCCACGTCGCCCAGGAACTGGCGCAGCACGGGATCCAGCGAGGTCAAGCATGAATCTGGCCGAAGACCCCCGCATGTTCGGTCGCGTCGCGGTGCTGATGGGCGGCACCTCGTCCGAGCGCGCGGTTTCGCTCGACTCGGGCCGTAACGTGCTCGCGGCGCTGCGTTCGCGCGGGGTGGACGCGCATGCAGTAGATGGCATTCCGGCTTTGCTGGATGCGTTGTCCGCGGGCCGGTTCGACCGCGTGTTCAACATTCTGCATGGCGGGGACGGCGAGAATGGCGTGCTGCAGGGTGCGCTGGAAGCGCGCGGCGTGCCCTACACCGGCTCGGGCGTGCTCGGGTCGGCCCTGACCCTCGACAAGATACGCACCAAGCAGGTCTGGCTCTCGCTTGGTTTGCCGACGCCGCGTTATGCACGCCTCGTGGTGGGCGATGACGTGCGCGCGGCGTCGGCGCGTATTGGCCTCCCGGTGATCGTGAAGCCGGCCTGCGAAGGTTCCAGCGTCGGCGTCAGCCGCGTGTTCTCCGAAGCCGACCTCGATGCGGCGGTCGCGCTGGCGGCGCGCTATCTCGCGTCCGACAGCGGCGGCGAGATGCTGCTGGAACAGATGATCGTCGGCGAGGAACTGACGGTCGGTATCCTCGGCGACGTCGCACTGCCGTCGATCCGCATCGTTCCGGCCGGCGAGTACTACGACTATCACGCGAAGTACGTCGCCGAGGACACTCAGTACGTGTGTCCCGGTTTGAGCGACGCGGCCGAGGATGCGATCCGCAAGCTCGCGCTGGATGCGTTCCACGCGGCCGGCTGCTCGGGCTGGGCGCGCGTGGACGTGATGCGCGATCGCGCCGGCGACCTGTGGCTGCTCGAAGTCAACACCGCACCCGGCATGACCAGCCACTCGCTGGTGCCGAAGGCTGCGCGTCAGGTCGGTATCGATTTCGAGACCCTGTGCTGGAAGATCCTCGAGACATCCCTGCGAGGCGCGCAATGAACGTCCTCGTGCGCCTGCTCGCATGGACGCTGGCGATCGCGCTGGTCGCGCTGCCGGTGGTGGCGGTGCTCAACGGCTGGATCGCCGGCGATCGCTGGCCGATGCGGCGGCTCGAGGTGAGCGGCCCGTTCGCGCGCGTCAGCGCCGAGCAGGTGCGCGCCGTAGTGCTGCCGCAGGCCCGCAGCGGCTTCTTCGCTATCCGCATGGAGCCGATCCGCGATGCGATCGCGGCGATGCCCTGGGTCGAGCGGGTGGAGGTGCGCAAGCGCTGGCCGGACCAACTGGTGGTCAGCCTCACCGAGCACCGCGCGTTCGCGCGCTGGGACCACGACAAGCTGCTGTCCGATCACGGCCAGGTGTTCTCCGCGCCGGGCAGCCCTGACTTGTCGAGCCTGCCAGAGCTCGAAGGCCCGGACGGCCGCACGGCCGATGTCATCGCCCTCTACAACCAAGTGCAGCCGATGTTCGCCGGTACTGGCTGGAAAGTGCAGGGCGTGAGCCTGTCCGATCGCGACAGCTGGACGCTTCACCTGCGTGACGGCACCGATGTGGTGGTCGGTCGCAACGATCCGACCGAGCGCCTGCGCCGCTTCGCGCATCTGTTGCCGCAGATCACCGCGACCCGCCAGGGCTCGACCCTGCTGCGCGCCGACCTTCGCTACACCAATGGCTTCTCGCTGACCTGGCAGGACCCCGTTCCTGCCAAGCCCGCTGGCGCGCCCAAGCACGCTCCAACTTCCTCCAACACCGCAAGGCAACAGGCGCATACATGAATCGCAAGGGCGACAAGACATCGCACGTTGTGGGGCTCGATATCGACCGGACTGCGTCGATGCACCGAGCGCACGGATCCATCGGCCCGGACACGGCCAAGCAGCAGGCGAAACCATGAATCGCAAGGGCGACAAATCGCTGATCGTTGGACTCGACGTCGGCACTTCCAAGGTGGTGGCCTTGGTCGGCGAATATTCGCCGGGCAATCCGATCGAGGTGATCGGGCTGGGCACGCACGAGTCGCGCGGGCTCCGGCGCGGCGTGGTCGTGGACATCGAATCGACCGTGCAGTCGATCCAGCGCGCGGTTCAGGAAGCCGAGATGATGGCGGGCTGCGAGATCAGCTCGGTGTACGCCAGCGTCTCTGGAAGCCACACGCAATGCCGCAACTCGCCGGGCATCGTGCCGATCAAGGATGGCGAGGTGACCTACGCCGATCTCGACAACGTGCTGCAGGCCGCCAAGGCCGTCGCGATCCCGGCCGACCAGAAGATCCTGCACGCGATCCCGCAGGAATACATGATCGATAACTCGCAGGAATCCATCCGCAACCCGGTCGGCATGTCCGGCGTGCGGCTGGAGGTTCGCGCGCACCTGGTGACCGGCGCGCAGTCGGCGGCGCAGAACATCACCAAGTGCATCAACCGCTGCAACCTGCAGGTAGACGACCTGATCCTCGCGTCGATCGCCTCCAGCACCGCGGTGCTGACAGCCGACGAGAAGGACCTCGGCGTCGTGCTGGTGGACATCGGTGCCGGCACCACCGATATCGCCGTGTTCGTGCAGGGCGCGATCTGCCATTCGGCCTCGCTGCCGATCGCCGGCGACCAGGTCACCAACGACATCGCCCACCTGCTGCGCACGCCGACGCCGGACGCCGAGCACATCAAGGTGCGCTACGCCTGCGCGTTGGCGCAGCTTGCGACAGCCGAGGAATCGATCCAGGTGCCTGGCGTGGGCGAGCGGCCGCCGCGGCGGCTGGCGCGCCAGGCGCTCGCCGAGGCGGTGCAGAACCGCTACGAGGAAATGTTCGAGATGGTCCAGGCCGAGTTGCGCCGCGCCGGGTTCGAGGAGCGCGTGCGCGCCGGCCTGGTGCTCACCGGCGGCGCCTCGAAGATGGAAGGTGTGGCCGAGCTGGCCGAGGAAATGCTGCATATGCCGGTGCGGATGGGCATCCCGCAGCACGTGAGCGGGCTTGGCGAAGTGGTCGGCAATCCGGTGCATGCGACCGGCGTCGGCCTGCTGTTGTGGGGCAGCCAGATCGAGCATCCGCGCCGGCCGGTCGTGCCCACGGGCAAGGTCGGCACCCTGTTTTCGAAGATGCGCAATTGGTATCGGGGGCAGTTCTAGCGATGCGCGGCGAAGACACCAGGAACCGGGATCTGTTCGAACAGGACGACGGCGCGACCGGGCAACGCCGGCCGGACGCGAGCGGATCGGCGGAGAGAACAACGAAGGACAGACAGAGGAACGGACGGGACGAACGGGACGGACGAGGCGGGCGGCGGAACGACGGCAGCAGGGCACGGGCGAAACACACAACAACAACTACTACTAAAACAACACCATCCAACGGAGAAACGGACATGGCACATTTCGAACTGATCGAAAAAATCGCGCCGAACGCGGTGATCAAGGTCGTCGGCGTCGGCGGCGGCGGCGGCAATGCGGTCGCGCACATGGTCAACAGCAGCGTGCAGGGCGTGGAGTTCATCACCGCCAACACGGACTCGCAGGCGATCAAGGGCTCGGGTTCCAAGCTGCAGCTGCAGCTCGGCTGCAATGTGACAAAGGGACTGGGCGCGGGCGCCAATCCTGAAGTCGGCCGCCAAGCCGCGCTGGAGGACCGCGAGCGCATCGTCGAGGCGCTGGAAGGCGCGGACATGGTCTTCATCACCGCCGGCATGGGTGGCGGTACCGGCACTGGCGCGGCGCCGGTGGTGGCGCAACTGGCCAAGGAAATGGGCATCCTCACGGTCGCGGTCGTCACCAAGCCGTTCCCATTCGAGGGTCGTCGGCGCATGCAGGTCGCACTCAAGGGCATCGAGGAACTGGCCCAGCATTGCGACTCGCTGATCACGATCCCGAACGAAAAGCTGATCAACGTCCTCGGTCGCGAGGCGACCATGGTGCAGGCGTTCAAGGCCGCCAACGACGTGCTGCTCGGCGCGGTGCAGGGCATTGCCGACCTGATCGTGCGTCCGGGCCTGATCAACGTCGACTTCGCCGACGTGCGTACCGTGATGAGCGAAATGGGCATGGCGATGATGGGTTCGGGCACCGCGAGCGGCGCCGAGCGTGCGATGTCTGCCGCCGAGTCTGCGATCAGCAACCCGCTGCTCGACGACGTCAACCTGCAGGGTGCCAACGGCATCCTGGTGAACATCACTGCCGGCCCGGATTTCACGATGCGCGAGTTCGACGAAGTCGGCCGCACGATCGAGGAATTCGCCAGCGAGGATGCGACCGTGGTTATCGGCACCGTGCTCGACCCCGAGATGCAGGACGAAGTACGGGTGACCGTCGTGGCCACCGGCCTGAACCGCCAGGTTGCACGCCAGCCGGTTCGCGGCAGCGAGCGCGAGGAACGTGGATTCGAGCGCAGCGTTGCGCGTGCCCCGCAGGTCAAGCTGGTTCGCAACGCCACAAACGGCCGTGCGGAATTCTCGGTACCCGATCATTCTGTCGAGACGACCGTGGCACCCGGGTTCAGCAATCTGCGTGGCAGCAGCCATAGCCGGCGTTCCGAGGTGGCGACCAGCGCCTTGGATACCGGTGCTAGCGGCGATGCTTACCTGGACATTCCGGCGTTCCTGCGCAGGCAGGCGGATTGATGCAACGGGATTGAACTATTGGCCCCGAATGCCGTCATTTATCTGATGCGATGATGGAGGCGGCTTTGG
>DATHOV010000469.1:0-6875 GCA_035484515.1 Lysobacteraceae bacterium | reverse complement strand
AACGACATCATCGGCGGCAACTCCGGCAGCCCGGTGATCAACCGCAACGGCGAAGTCGTCGGCCTGGTGTTCGACGGCAACATCGAATCGCTCGGCGGCGACTACTGGTTCGACGAACGCGTGAACCGCACCGTCGCCGTGCACAGCGGCGCAATCCTGGAAGCCCTGCGCAAGGTGTACGGCGCGGATCGGCTGGTGGCGGAGCTGGAGGCTGCACGCAAGCCCTGACGTTGAGCGACTTCGTTCTTGCTCGTCATTCCCGCCTTCGCGGGAATGACGAGCAAATAGAGAAAACCCAAAGAAGGAGAGCCTCGGCGGTCCTTCGCTTTTCCAGGGGCTGGAACTCCCTACGGGCATGCTGGCAAGGTGGCCCGGATTGCATCCGGGCTACATGCTAGATTCGCGCTCATCTTCGCCAGCGCGCACTGCGCCGGCGCCCGGGGGACGATGGATGGAAGGCTTCCTTCAGCGCCTGCGCGAACGCAAGCTGGTGCAGTGGGCGCTCGCCTACATCGCGGCGACGTTCGCCCTGATCCAGGTGCTCGACGTCATCGCCCAGCGCTTCGGCTGGCCCGAACAGATCGAGCGTCTGCTGATCGTGGCGATGGCGGTCGGCTTCTTCGTGGTGCTGGTGCTCGCGTGGTACCACGGCGAGAAGGGCGCTCAGCGCGTCACCAACACCGAAATGCTCGTGCTCATGCTGGTGCTCGTGGCTGGTGGTATTGCGATCTGGCATTTCGATCGCGCAACGCCCACGGATGCGGCATTAGCATCGTCCAGCGCGCCGGGCGCATCCGCGGCGAACGCATCCGGCAAGTCGATCGCCGTGCTTCCGTTCGAGAACCTCTCCTCCGACAAGGACAACGCCTATTTCGCCGACGGCATGCAGGACGAGATCCTCACCCGCCTGTCCGGCATCGCCGACCTCAAGGTCATATCGCGCACCTCGACCGAGCGCTACAAGAGCCGTCCGGAGAACCTGCGCCAGGTCGGAACCGAACTCGGCGTCACCGCGGTCCTCGAAGGCAGCGTGCAGAAAGCCGCCGACGCGGTGCGCGTCAACGTGAAGCTGATCGACACCCGCAGCGACGCGCAGCTCTGGGCGAACACCTACGACCGCAAGTTGGACAACGTCTTCAGCGTGGAGAGCGAAGTCGCGCAGCAGATCGCCGATGTGCTCAAGGCACGCCTGTCGCCGCAGGAGACGACCGCGCTCGCGAAAGCGCCGACGCAGAACGCCGCCGCCTACGACACCTTCCTGAAGGCCGAATCGCTCGCGCGCAAGGCCCGGGACTCGCTCGAGGATGCCGATTTCGATGCTGCCGACGCGGCATACCGGCAGGCGATCGCGCTCGATCCCGACTTCGCGCTCGCGCACGCGCGGCTGGCATACAACGCGATCGCCCATTACTGGTTCAACAAGCAGGCGGACTCGGAACTGCCGGCCATCAAGGCGTCCGCCGATCGCGCGCTGGCCCTGGCACCGGACCTGCCCGAAGCGCATCTGGCGCTCGGTTTCTATTTCTACTGGGGACATCGCCAGTACGACGAAGCCATCGCCCAGTTCCAGCAGGCCCTGCAACTGTCGCCCAACAACGCCGATGCGCTGACGGCACAGGGGTTTGCGTTCCGGCGCAAGGGGGATTGGGCGAAGGCGCTGGAGTACCTGAAGCGCGGGTTGCAGGTTTCGCCACTGGACCCGACCGCGATCAGGGAATACGGGAACGTCCTGGCGGTCCTGCGACGCTTTCCGGAAGCCGAACAGCAGTTCCATCGGGCGCTGATCATCGACCCGAACGACGGCCTGGCAAGGGGCTACCTGATCCAGGCGAGACTGTCGGGGGAAGGCGATGGAGCCGGCGCCCGGGAGGCCAGCCATCCGCCGCCGCCCTGGCGGCTCTCCGCCACGGCGGTCAGCAGCTTCGATGCGATCATCCTGGTCAACCCGCGTGTCTATCCCGATGTCTTCAACCGCGACTTCGATGCCGCATTGCATGACTGGGATTCGGCGCCGACCACGACCAATGATGAACGCCAGGCCCAGCGCGCCGCGCGCGTGGTGATCCAGGTCATCGCCGGAAGGCGAGGCGTCGTCGGGTCCGAATGCGCGGCGCTCAAGCCGATCCTCGACGCACTTGTCGCCAGGGATCCCGCACGCACCGGGACAATGCAGCAGGCGAGCTGGGTCGATGTCTGCCTCGGCCGCAACGCCGATGCACTGGCATCGGCACGCCGCGTTGTCGCGTTGATGCCGACCGGCAAGGATGCCTTTGCCGGAGCGTACGCGCTGACCGGGCTGGCCGAGATCGACGCGCAGGCCGGCGATGCGAACGAAGCGATCGCCACGATTTCGACCTTGCTCGCGATGCCGGCGGGCAACGTCATGACGATCAAGCGCCTCAAGCTCGATCCGGTCTTCGACCCGCTGCGCAAGGACCGGCGCTTCCAGAACCTGCTCGATCATGCGGTGGAAAAGATCGGGCCCTGAACGATTTCATCCGGGGCCTGCGCGAAGGCAAGCGGGTGCAGTGGGAATCCCCGACATGAAATTTTCTTCATGAAGTCCGGCAGAGTGAGGCCTGAAGCGGCTCTCACGCAGTCATGCGGGCTGGACAAGCGGCTCCTGAGTAGTAGAATTACTAATATTCTCAGGGGGTGTGAGACTTGTCATGGAAGGCATCGGTTCGAAACACGAGTTCATGCGGAAGGCGCTGGCGCACGATGTGCGGCTGGCCGTTTCCTGCGTGATCTTCGACGGTTCCGCATGGACCGCCAACGCTTCCAGCAGGATCTCCGACGTCGCCCGTGAGACCGGCCAGGTTTCCCCGCAGCAATCCGTACACGCCGTCCGGAACACCGACGTTTCCTGCGAGATCCCCGGCCGTTTCACCGAACAATCCCGGGGATCCGCATGGATCCCGGAAAATTCCACCTGTCACCCCATCCCTGTTGACGGGATTTCGCAAAAATCCGGTGGGAATCGCAGCCTGCAGGCGAACACGGCAGGGTCGTTGACGGGATTTTTCCGGGAATCACCCGACACGCGCAAAAATCCTGTTGGATCGCCGCGAAATCTTTCGTACGGCGTAGCGATCTGTGAGGATTTCCTGCGGTTTCAACAGGAAATTTCGCCGTTCCGCCGAACAAAGCGAAAAATCCGGCGGGAAATTCCGGGGAAGAACCGGGGAATCTCCGGCATCCAGTGTCCTGTCGATCGCGCCCAGGCCTGCCCGTCGAAGCATCCGGACGGCTATCGCGAAGTTCCTTTCTGACGAGGCTTGAGCTCGCGGAAACCCCGACCGTGCAGGTCATGGATCCGCAGCGCGCCTGATCCGCGTCGCACCGCTTCGCATCCGAGCGCCATCCCCGCCCAGGCGGGATCGCTCCCCCACGTCGAAGAACGGTCGACGGGTCCGCGTCTGCGTGCCCATGACGATGCATCCACGGTTTCCCCGGGTCCTTCCGGCCGCGCGGGCTTTCGCCTGCGACGCGTCGTGCTGTCCAACGATTTTTCATCCACTCGACGAACGCCCCGAAAGCGTTCGCAACAGACGAGGTTTGCCGTGAACACGCTCAACGAAAACACCGCTGCATCCGCGACCGCCACGGTCGCTTCCGAAACCGATTCCACTACCACCTACAGGAGCAACGCCATGATCGCCAAACTCGCAACCTCCTTCATCGGCCGCAGTTCCGACGCGGTCCTGATCGCCTCGGTGGGTCGCATCCTCACCGGGCTCACCGGCAACGGGAGCTTCCCCACGACCAGGCCCACCCTGGCCGCAGTCGGGGCCGCGCGCGATGCCTTCGTCGCCACCGTCTCCACCCTCGACCGCGGCAGCGCGGCCGTGGCCAGGCGCGACGCGGCCAGGGAACCGCTGGAGGGCCTCCTGCGCGAGCTGGCCCTGAACGTGCAGCAGACCTCGCAGGGCGATCGGGTGATCCTGATCTCCTCGGGATTCCCGCTGCAGAAAACCCGCCAGCCCGCGGGCATCCCGGCCGCACCGCAGAACCTGCGGCTCAAGCAGGCCAAGAGCGGCGACGTCGTCGCCCGCTGCAACACCGTGCTCAACGCCCTGTCGTACCAGTGGCGCTACGCCACCAGCGCCGCGCCGCTGGTGTTCACCCAGCCCGACCCCACGGGCAAGGCCACCTGCACCATCCAGGGCCTGACGCCCGGCACCCAGTACGTGGTGCAGGTGCGGGTGATCGGGAGGAGGGGGACGAGCGACTGGAGCGAAGGGGCCATGTTGTTCGTGAACTAAGAGGTAGCTGCTGGACCTGGGCCGGGGTCCTGCCGTGTGAAGCGGTGGGGCTCCGGTCTTTTTTTGTTTTCTCAGGTCTGTTTTTTTTCGGGTTCGTTGAAAAAGTGACTATGCCGTCTATGGCACTACCTTGAGCGCTATCCTGCGGGATCGCTGTTCCTCGCTTGCAGGATACTTGCGCTTCACGACATGTCATCCCGAGCAACGCGAGGGATCTGTCCTCGTCGGAACCCATCGATTGCGCAAGAACAGATCCCTCGCGTTGCTCGGGATGACAAGAGGTTGCTCGGGATGACAAGGGGTTCGCCTGTCTTGCTCAAGGCAGCGCCCTCGATCCCCGACACGCCAGCCAACGCCCCGGCACCCAGCCGGTATTGCGATACCATCCCCCAGGGGCAGATTCGATCCTGCGTCGTCAGCGCTTCGAACTCTGATAAAGGGGCGATTGCTTGAACGGCACCTACAACCTTTGGCTGGTTGCGCTGTCGTTCGCCGTCGCATCGATGGCGTCCTACGTCGCCCTGGACCTTGCTTCCCACGTGACCGCATCGGTCGGTCGAACTGCGCGGAACTGGCTGATCGGCGGTGCGCTGTCGATGGGGCTGGGCATCTGGTCGATGCACTTCATCGGCATGCTTGCGTTCCGGCTGCCGATGGCGATGTCCTACAGCGTGGCGATCACCGGCCTGTCGCTGCTGGTGGCGATGCTGGTTTCCGGCTTCGCCCTGCGCACGGTCAGCCGCGAGAGCCTGGGCCTGCGCCAGCTCGCGAACGGTGCGGTGCTGATGGGGGTCGGCATCGCGTCGATGCATTACGTCGGCATGGCGGCGATGCAGGTCGCCCCGCCCATCCGCTACGACCCATTGCTGTTCGGCCTGTCGATCGTGATCGCGATCGTCGCGTCGGGGGCCGCGCTGTGGATCGCTTTCTCGTTGCGCGGCGAGACCATCCTGTCGGCGTTCTGGCGCAAGGGCTGCAGCGCGCTGGTGATGGGCGCGGCGATCTGCGGCATGCACTACACCGGCATGGCCGCGGCGATCTTCTCCGCGGGCAGCATGCCGACGTCCAGCGATTCGGGGATCAGCAACCTGTGGCTGGCAGCGACGATCGCCAGTTTCAGTTTCGTGCTGCTGGGTACGACCCTGATGGTGTCCATGTTCGACGTACGGCGCGCGCGCGAACTGGATGTGCTCGAGCGCAGCGCCAGCGCGCTGCACGCATCCAACGACGAACTCGAGGCCAGGGTCCGGCAACGCACCGCGGAACTGGAAGGCATCCAGAGGGGCCTGACCGAGAGCAAGCAGCGGCTCGAGGAGGCGCAGAAGATCGCCAGGATCGGCAGCTGGGAATGGGATGTCGCGGCCGACACGATCCTCTGGAGCGATGAAATGCATCGCATCTACGGGATCGCCGCGGGAGCGGTCGCCCTGAACCTGGAAACGGTCCTGCAGCACATCCATCCGGACGACCGCGCTCCGGTGAAGGCCGCCGTCGGGATGTCGCAGCGAACCGGCGAACCGTTCGCTTTCGAACACCGCATCGTCCGCCCGGACGGAACCATCCGCACCCTGCAGGCGAACGGGCGCGTGGTCGTCGACGACCGCGGCGAGGTCGTGCGCATGCTCGGCACCGGGCAGGACGTGACCGAGATCAAGGACACCGAACAGCGGCTGGTGAAGCTGGCCCATTTCGACCCGCTGACGGCGCTGCCGAACCGGACCCTGTTCAACCAGTTGCTGGTCGATGCGCTCAGGCAGGCCGTCGAAAAGAACTGGGTCCTCCTGGTCCTGTTCCTCGACATCGATCACTTCAAGAACATCAACGACACCATGGGCCATGCCTGCGGCGACGAATTGCTGCGCCAGGTGGGCAACCGGCTGGTGCGCACCCTGCGCGCGCGCGATACGGTCGGCCGTTTCGGCGGCGACGAGTTCGCCATCATCCTGTCGAACCCCCATAGCGCGGACAACGCCTCGATCGCGGCCGACAAGCTGCTCGACTCGTTGCGCGAACCGTACGACCTGGGCGCGCGCGAAGTGCGGGTCACCGCCAGCATCGGCATCGCCGTGTTTCCCGCGGACGCCAGCGATGCCGGCGACCTGGTCAAGTACGCCGACACCGCGATGTATGCGGCGAAGGAGGCGGGACGCGACACCTACCGCTACTACACGGCGGCGATGAACGAAAGCGCGATTCGCCGGCTCGATCTCGACAACGCGCTGCGCAAGGCGCTCGACGACAACGAGTTCGTGCTGCACTACCAGCCCAAGATCGACCTGGTGAGCGGACGCTGGGCCGGGGTCGAAGCCTTGCTGCGATGGAATCGTCCCGGCCATGGACTCGTCCTTCCCGGGGAATTCATCCCGTTGCTGGAAGAAACCGGGCTCATCGAACCGGTCGGGATCTGGGTGATCGATACCGCCTGCAGGCAGATCGCCGCCTGGATCGCCGCTGGCGTCGGCCCGATCCGGGTCGCGGTGAACGTGTCGGTGGCGCAGATGCTGCACGCACGCAGCAACCATGGCGACGAGACCCTCCATGAGTCGCCCATGCTGGAGATAGCGGTCAAGAAGGCCCTGCACGACCATGGCATCGCGGCCGACCTGCTCG
>DATHOV010000468.1:0-2094 GCA_035484515.1 Lysobacteraceae bacterium | reverse complement strand
CTGCTCGTTCGCCGCCAACGCGGTGCGTCTCCAGTTGCATGCGCTGGCCTACAATCTCGCCAACTTCATGCGGACACTGGCCCTGCCCGAGGCGGTTGCGCAATGGTCGCTGACCAGCCTGCGGGAGAAGCTGGTGAAGATCGGTGCCAAGGTAGTGCGCCACGCCCGCTACGCCGTCTTCCAGATGGCCGAGGTCTCGGTGCCGAGAGAATTGTTCGAGAAAATACTACGACTGATCGACGGGCTGCGACGACGACCGGCCCCAGCGTAGGACTGAACGGGGCGGATACGTCATCACCAGGGAGGAGTGCGTCTGAATGGCGAGGAAAAGAGCCAAATCGATGGATCAAAGGTCCTTCGGGAGGTCGTTTTGGACAGTGGACGCGGCGAGAGCGCCGGGGAAACTGTGTCGGCCGCCCATGGCTTCTCCCGAACCCGGCGGAATGCTAGCGTTCGCACCGTTCCAGGGGTTCATCCGGGGAATGTCGAATAAAATGCCCGCCAAACGCGTCATCCTCGAGCTCGGCAGCGGCAACGACCTGCATGGCGGCGACTACACCAAGGCCGCGCTGCGCGCCGTGCAGGATGCCCTGCACCACAGCTCGCTCACCATGCTGCGCACGCCGTCGGTCGCCACGACCTTCCGCGAGTTCGAGGCGGCCTCCGAACGCATGGGCGATGCCGCGGCGCGCCTCGCATCGGGCGCCATCCGCCGCGAATATCGCGATCATCGTCTGGAATGGATGATGAAGTCGGGCGGGGTCCAGATCGTGCTCGACGGGCTGGCCAGGAACTACATCCGGTTCACCTGGCCGCTCGGCTAGCGAGGCAAACCGATGCGCCGCAGCGACGAACGCATTCTCACCACTCATGTCGGCAGCCTTCCGCGCAATGCGGTGTTGACCGACCTCCTGATCCGCGATGAGGCTGGCGATAAGGTGGATCGGGCGGAACTCGCGCGGTGGAGTGCGCGCGCGGTGCGTCATGTCGTGGAGCAACAGTCAGCCTGTGGCGTCGATGTGGTGAACGATGGCGAGCAGCCACGCGTCGGCTTCCAGACCTATGTGGCGCAGCGCATGAAGGGCTTCGGCGGCGAATCCGCGCGCCCGCGGCCGCGCGACTATATCGACTTCCCGGGCCTCCTCGCGCAGCATCGCCAGCGCTTTCCCAAGCGCAGCAAAGTGTCGAATGCTCCCCAGGCGATCGGCGAAGTCAGGTACGACGATCTAGCGCCGGCCCGAGACGAGTGCCGCATGTTCCGCTCGGCACTGCACGGCCTCGCGGCGCCGCCCACCGACACCTTCATGACGGCGGCCTCACCCGGCATCGTCGCCACGACGATGCTGAACGCCCATTACGACAGCCACGAGGCCTATGTCTTCGCCTTGGCGCGCCAGATGCGCAAGGAGTACGAGCTGATCGCGGCCGAATTCGTGCTGCAGATCGATGCGCCCGACCTCGCGATGGAGCGGACGGTCCTGTTCCAGGACAAGACTGCCGCCGAATTCCTCAGGATCGCCGAGACGCACGTCGCGGCGTTGAACGAGGCGCTGGCCGGCATCCCGCACGATCGCATCCGGCTCCATTGTTGCTGGGGCAACTATGACGGGCCGCATATTCACGACATCCCTTTGTCGGAAGTGCTGCCCGTGCTCTATCAGGCGCAGGTTGGTGCGCTCAGCCTGGAGTTCGCGAACCCGCGACATCAGCACGAGTATGCCGCGCTCAAGCGGGCGAAGTTGCCCTCGGAACTCATCCTGCTGCCGGGCGTCATCGATTCGACGACGAATTACGTCGAGCATCCGGAAGTCATCGCCAACCGGATTTGCGAAGCGGTCAACGCCGTGGGCGACCGCAGCCGCGTCATCGCCTCGAGCGACTGCGGCTTCGGCACCTTCGCCGGTTCGGAACTGGTGGCCGAGGACGTGGTCTGGGCCAAGCTCAAAAGCTGCCGCGAAGGCGCCGACATCGCGACGCGGCGGCTGTGGGGCAGAGCCTAGGCCTTAGCGCCACGCCGGCCGAAGAACACCATCGCCGCGCCGGCGACCACGGCGATGACGGCGGCAATGGAGGGGATGTAGAATAATACTCCTT
>DATHOV010000467.1:0-2286 GCA_035484515.1 Lysobacteraceae bacterium | reverse complement strand
GCGCGCAAGGCTTCCAGCGCGCGATCGATCGCCTTGTCGACCGCATGCCAGTCGGCCGCTGCACGCGGCTTCAGCGCGGCTTCGGCATCGTCCCACTGAGTTTCGAGATCCTTGATACGATTCTTGGCACCGACCAGATCGCCCTTGTCGATCAGCGCGGAAACATCCGCGACGATGGCGCGGAATGGCGTGAGGTCGCCCAGTTTCGAAGACATCGCAGCTTCGGTGAGCGCTACGAATGAAAGGCGGTCACTTGCGTGCAAGTTGGACTCGCCTATCGCCATCGTCAACTGTGGCTCGCCTGCTGCCAGCGTAAACAGGCCGACCGTCGCTGCCAGGATCATTCTTTTCATGCACTCTCCTTGAGGTCTACCCGCACACCGTCGCCCGGGTTTCTGGAAGCTGAAATTGGACGTCATTGCGCTGGATCGACGCCTCCGGCGCGGTCGCCTTCGAAGGTCACCCACGCCACAAGCGCGATGATCACGGTCAGGAACGCAAGGCTGGTATGGACCGTGCCGAGCCCCACGCCGCCATAGTTGCGGGACTGTGACAAAAGGTCACCGAGCGAGGCGCCGAGCGGCCGAGTGAGGATATAGGCCAGCCAGAAGGTGAGGACCGGATTGACGGCGAGCGAGTAGAAGATCGCAATCGCCGCGATCATCACGCCGAACACGATGACACCGAGCTGGAAGCCGAGGCCGAGCGCCTCCGTTGCCAGGTCGCCCGCCGCCGTTCCTAGTGCGAAGGTGAAGAGAATGGCCGCCCAGTAAAACAGCTCGCGCCGCGTGGTGACGATGGTGCGGATCGAAAGGGTCCGCTCTATGGCGAACCAGATTCCGAAGGTTGCGGCGAGCGCGCAAGCGAACACGGCCGTGCTGACGTAGAGGCTAATCTCCAGTTTGTCGGTCAACAGATCCGTGATCTCTGTGCCGAAGATGCTGACCAGGACCACCGTCAGCCAGTAGATCCAGGGAACGTAGCGGCGCGCGCGCAGCTGCAGCATCAGCGCCACGGTCAGCAGAGAGGCCATGCACGCCGCGGTCACGTTGGCGCCGAGACCGACATGCACGGCGAGATAGTCGGCGCCGGTTTCGCCGACGGTCGTCGAGAGGATCTTGATGGTCCAGAAGATCAGCGTGACCTCCGGCACCTTGTTCAGCATCGGCGACAAGCGCAGATCCCAGGTCGTGGACACGTGCATCTCCCAAAATCGAATGGCCACCAGACGATGCCGGATCATGGCCATGCCGACTTAGGCACAGCTTAGGACGAATTTCTTTTTTGGAGGGGGAATGACGGCCCGGCGCGCGATGGTGATCGAGTTAGACCACCATCGCGCCCTAAGTCTGCGCTAAGTCGGGAGGGAAACAACCAGGCCGGCCCACCTCCGGCATCTCGAAGGAAAACGAGGATGCGCGTTCTGCTGATCGAGGACGACAGGATGATCGGCGCGGCTGTCGAGCAGGCGCTCAAAGATGCGGCCTATGCGGTCGATTGGGTAACGGATGGCGCGACTGCGATCCATGCAGCCGAAAACGAAGCCTACGAGCTGGCGCTGCTCGATCTCGGCCTGCCGATGACCGATGGCCGGGACGTGCTGCGGCACCTGCGCGCGCTTGGGCGCCGGCTTCCCGTCATCATCGTGACCGCGAGGGATGGCGTCGACGACCGGATCGATGGGCTCGATCTCGGCGCCGACGATTATCTGGTCAAGCCCTTCGAAGTTCGCGAACTGCTGGCACGGATGCGCGCTGTGCTGCGCCGCGAGGGCTCTGGCGCGTCGGCGCTGCTGACCAATGGAAAGCTCCGCCTCGATCCGGCAACCCGGGAAGCCTCGCACCTCGGCCAGACAGCGCAGCTCACGGCGCGCGAGTTCGCCCTGCTGCAGGCGCTCTTGGCGCGGCCGGGCACCATCCTGTCGCGCAGCGAGCTCGAACGGCAGATTTATGGGTGGAATGAGGAGGTCGAAAGCAACGCGATCGAGTTTCTGATCCACACCATCCGCAAGAAACTCGGGGCCACGGCGATTCGCAACGTGCGCGGGGTCGGGTGGATGGTAGACCGTCCGTCATGATAAGGTCGCTGCGCGGACGTCTCTTCATCGGGCTGACCGCCATCATCATATTGACCGGCGCGATCGGCGGCATGTTCGCCTTTAACTGGGCGTTCGACGAGGCCATCGAGATGCAGGACTCCATCCTGACTCAGATCGCGAGCCTCGCTCAAAATAGCGGTTTCAGCGGCGGCCAACCCCTTCCGGGCGTCGAGGAGGACGCCGAGGTA
>DATHOV010000466.1:0-2696 GCA_035484515.1 Lysobacteraceae bacterium | reverse complement strand
AACTGCTACGGCATCGACTATCTGTACGCGGGGCCGCTGTTCACCCACCAGCTGTCGCACGCGTGGATCGATTTTCGCGGCATCCGCGATGCGTACATGCGCGACAAGGGCATCGACTATTTCGAGAACAGCCGGCGCGCGACCCAGATCCAGCAGCGTTACGCCGTCGACAACCCGCTCGGCTTCGTCGACTACGGCACCGATTGCTGGGGCATCACGGCGAGCGACGGCCCCGGACCCGCGACTGCTGTCGTCAACGGCGTCGAACGGCAGTTCTACGACTACGAAGGACGCGGCGCGCCGTACGGCATCGACGACGGCACGATCTCGCCATGGGCGGTCGTGGCGTCGCTGCCCTTCGCGCCGGAGATCGTGCTGCCCTCGCTCCACCACTACATGCACCGGCTGGATCTGCACGACAGGCATCGCTACGGCTTCAAGTCGAGCTTCAATCCGAGCTTCCGCGAAGGCGCGGCATCCGCCTGCGGCTGGATTTCGCCGTGGCACTTCGGACTGAATCTCGGCCCGATCGTGCTGATGGTGGAAAATCATCGCAGCGGCATGTTGTGGCGACTCATGCGTGGCTGCAGCGGGATCGTCGACGGCCTGAAACGTGCAGGCTTCGAGGGCGGGTGGCTGGACGAAATGCCAGGCAGCGCAACCGCCGCTTCGTCGGGCTGATCGCCGATACCGCGCACGCGTCGTGCTGCGTCAGCCCTTGGCAAGCGCCGCATCGACGATGCGCTGCGCTTCGACGAGCACGGAACGCAGGTGCGCGTCGCTGCGGAAACTCTCCGCGTAGATCTTGTAGATGGCTTCGGTACCGGACGGCCGCGCCGCGAACCAGCCGCTCCGGGTGCTCACCTTGATGCCGCCGATCGCCGCATTGTTGCCCGGTGCATGGTCGAGCACGCTGGTGATCTTCTCGCCGGCCAGGTCGGCGCTCTTTACCTGCTGCGCCGACAATTTCCCGAGGTTGGCTCTTTGCTCCGCGTTTGCGGGAGCCTCGACACGATCGGCGAACGCCGTGCCGAATTCGCTGCAGAATTCGTTGTACAGCGTGCCGGGATCGCGTCCCTGGCGTGCGGTGATCTCGGCCGACAGCAGCGCAGGCACGATGCCGTCCTTGTCGGTGGTCCACACTTTTCCGTCGCGACGCAGGAACGCAGCGCCCGCGCTTTCCTCGCCGCCGAAACCCAGCGAGCCATCGAACAATCCATCGACGAACCACTTGAAGCCGACGGGAACCTCGAACAGCTTGCGGCCAAGCCGCGCAACCACGCGATCGATCATCGACGTGCTGACGACCGTCTTGCCGACCGCAGCGGTCCTGCTCCACTGGGGCCGGTGCTGGAACAGGTAGTCGATGAGGACGCTGAGGTAGTGGTTCGGCGGCAGCAGGCCGGTGCTGCGGGTCACGATGCCGTGGCGATCGTGGTCGGTATCGCAGGCGAACGCGATGTCGTACTTGTCCTTGAGGCCGATCAGGCGCTGCATCGCATAGCTCGATGAGGGATCCATGCGGATCTTTCCGTCCCAGTCCAGGGTCATGAATCCGAACTGCGGATCGACCTGCTCGCTGACGACATCGAGATGGATCTTGTAGCGCTCTGCGATGCGCGCCCAGTAATGCACGCCCGCCCCTCCCAGCGGGTCCACGCCCATCCGGAGCCCGGAACTGCGGATCGAAAAGAAATCGACCGAACTGTCGAGGTCGGCTACGTAGGTGCCGAGGAAATCGTGGGTGTGGATCGTCTCGGCCTGCCGCGCCTGTGCGTAAGGAGTACGGCGCACCTGTCTGAGACCGCCTTCCAGCAATGCGTTCGCCTGATCCTGGATCCAGCCGGTGACATCGGTATCGGCAGGTCCGCCATTGGGCGTGTTGTACTTGAAGCCGCCGTTGTCGGGCGGGTTGTGCGAGGGCGTGACGACGATGCCATCGGCAAGTCTTTCCTTGCGATCGCGGTTGTAGACCAGGATCGCGTGCGAGACCGCGGGAGTCGGTGTGTATTCGCCACGCTGCGACACCATGACTTGCACGCCGTTCGCGGCGAGCACTTCCAGTGCCGTCTCGAACGCCGGCTGCGACAAGGCGTGGGTATCGATGCCGATGAACAGCGGACCGTCGATGCCCTGCTTCGCGCGGTACGCGCAGATCGCCTGGGAGATCGCGAGGATATGGTCCTCGTTGAAACTGCCGTCGAACGACGAACCGCGATGCCCGGACGTGCCGAACGCCACGCGCTGGGCCGGGTTCGTCGGGTCCGGCTTCACGTCGTGATACGCGCCGATCAGCTTGCCGACGTCCACGAGTTGCGCAGGTTGCGCGGGCTTGCCTGCAAGCGGATCGATCTGCGTTCCCATCTGCCTGGTTTCCTCTTCCTGAGATTGGCACGATAGCCGCGGCCATCGTGCGCATGGCTGTGTAATGTTGTACAGCAGGTTGTTGAACAAGGGCTGTCGCGCCCTCTCGGCCCGTCGAAGCCTGCCATCAATCCATACAGCGCCAAGAAGGCGTTTCCCACCGGCATTGCTGCGGTCATGCAGTCCGGATGCTTTGGTTTCCACGCGAAAAAAGCACGCAGCAACAAAATGCGCGTGCCCGAACTGTGGATCGGCAGGGAACTCAGACGGCAACCCGGGCTTTGTCGCTTATGGATCTGCGACGCTTTCCGGTGGTTGCGCTTACGATGAAA
>DATHOV010000465.1:0-9692 GCA_035484515.1 Lysobacteraceae bacterium | reverse complement strand
TCTGGCGGCTTCCGCATTCGCGTTGGCGACGGCGTCGTTGAACGCGGCCGCGATCAGGTCCTCGAGCATGTCGGCATCGTCGAGCACGGATGGATCGATGCGCACGCGACGGCATTCGAACTTGCCGGTGATGGTGACGGCGACCATGCCGCCGCCGGACTGGCCGCCGACTTCCAGCGTGGCCAGTTCATCCTGCACGCGCTTGAGGTTGTCCTGCACGCGCTGGGCCTGCTGCATGAGTTGGGCGATGTTTCCGCGCATGGTTCCGGTTCTCTGTCGGGTTGTCGGAGTGGGCTTCCCCCGCCTTCGCGGGCGCAGGCTCCGTCCGTTTCCAGGGGTCAGTTTTCGTCGGCGGGCCTGATCGAATCGGGTACGAGCTTCGCGCCGAATTGCTGCATGTAGCGTTGCACGGTCGGGTTTTCGGTGAACTCGCGCACGGCGTTCGCCTGGCGCTCGTCGCGTGCGCGTGCCGTGCGTGCGTGCAGGTTGTCGTCGCCATCCGCGGCCTTGGCGAAGACGATCTTCGGCGCATTGCCCAGCGACCCGGCGAACGCATCGGCAAGCTTGCCGACCAGGGCATCGCTGCGCAGGTGGTCGAGGCCATCGGGCAAGGCCAGGGTCAGCGCGCCATCGGCATAGGCGACAAAGCTCGCATGCGCCGCGAGGTCACGCACCGGACCCTTCAGCCCGGACTCGGCGACGATCGCCAGCCAGTCGTCGGTGTTGTGCAGCGCACGCGGGATGGCATCGCGACGCACGAGCATGATGTCGGCGGTTGCCGGCACATCGGTCATCGCGGGTTTCGCGGCGAGTGGCGGCTCACGCACCGGCGTCGAGGTTCGCGACGCTACGGGCACGATGGAGCCATCGGCAGTGCGATGGTTACCTGGAACCGCGGAAGCCATACGACTCGGGGATGGTACAGGTTTGCGCGCTGCCTCAGGACTTGACGAGTCCTGGACGTTCGCGCCGACCGGACGGAAGGCGAGCATGCGCAGCAGGCTCATCTCGAAGCCAGTGCGCGGACTGGGCGCGAGCGGCAGATCGCGGCGACCGCCGATCGCCATCTGGTACCACAACTGCACCAGTTCGGGTTCGATCTGCGCGGCGAGCGCGGCGACATCCACTTCGCCCACATCGCTGTCGTCGTCGGCCACGCCGGCCACAAGTTGCCGCAACTGGATGCGGTGCAGGCTCGCGGCGATGCCGTCGAGCACCTGGCCGAAGTCCGGCGAGAAGGCTGCCAGCGTTTCGATCTCGCGCATCAACGCCAGGCCGTCGGCCGCCGCCAGGGCAGCGAGCAAGGCGCCTATGCGCGCGCGATCGACCGTGCCGAGCATCGTGCGCACGCCGGCTTCGTCCAGCGCGCCTGCGGTATAGGCGATCGCCTGGTCGAGCAGCGACAGGCCATCGCGCAGGCTGCCGTCCGCACCGTACGCCAGCAGCGCCAGCGCGCCCGGTTCGGCCGGCATGCCTTCAGCGGCGAGAATCTTCTCCATCTGCCCGCGGATCTGCGCTTCGTCGAGGCGCTTGAGGTTGAACTGCAGGCAGCGCGAGAGCACTGTCACCGGCAGTTTCTGCGGATCGGTCGTCGCGAGCAGGAACTTCACGTGCGGAGGCGGCTCCTCCAGCGTCTTGAGCAGGGCATTGAACGCCGGCCTCGAGAGCATGTGCACCTCGTCGATGAGGTACACCTTGGTACGGCCGCGCGAAGGCATGTACTGCGCGTTCTCGATCACCTCGCGCACGTCGTCGACGCCGGTGTTGGAAGCGGCGTCGATCTCGAGCAAGTCGACGAAGCGGCCCGCGTCGATGTCGAGGCAGGTCGCGCACTCGCCGCAGGGTTCGGCGCCCTGCCCGCGTTCGCAATTCAGGCTCTTGGCGAAGATCCGCGCGATGGTCGTCTTGCCGACGCCGCGCGTGCCGGTGAACAGAAAGGCATGGTGCACGCGGCCGGACACGAGCGCATTGGTCAGCGCTCGTACCACATGCGTCTGCCCGACCAATTCGGCGAAACGCCGGGGACGCCATTTGCGCGCGAGCACGAGATACGACATGCGCCTATTGTCGCGCACCGGCGACAGGCGGCCAAGCAAATCCTCGCGCGCCTTGCCGCTGCTGCGCCGGGCCGGTAGAATCGGCGGCCTTCGCGAGCGACCGGACAGTCGCCCGAGGAACAGTTACGGAGAGGTGTCCGAGTGGTCGTGCGCGAGTTGTCCACACCGCAGGTGTCGGCGCGCTCGGGTGAGGCACGATGCCGAACGGCAAAGGCTCCAGGGACGGACGGAATTGAAATGTTGCAGATTACGGAGAGGTGTCCGAGTGGTTGAAGGAGCACGCCTGGAAAGTGTGTAAGCGGTTAAAACCCGCTTCGCGGGTTCGAATCCCGCTCTCTCCGCCACACCGCATTCAGATAGTTGTATCGCAGCGCTCAACGGTGGCCCCGTCGGCGCCCTCGCGACGATAGCTTGCAAACCCCGCCAGGGCCGGAAGGCAGCAACGGTAGTGAGTGATTCGGGCGCCGGGGTGTCGCTGGCGGGGCTGCCACCCTTCTGAAAGATCAAACCATCACGAGTGCTTCAGGCGCCGGGCGCTGGCGGGGCTGCCTCCCTCTTCAGCGTCTTCCGACTCCCGTCTCAACCGGCGGCTGGATGCAGCCAATCCGCGTCGCCATCGGCGTAGCGCTCGTGTTTCCAGATCGGCACGCGCGCCTTGACCTCGTCGATGATCCAGCGACACGCTGCGAACGCGGCGTCGCGATGCGCGGCGGACACGCCGACCCAGACCGCGAGTTCGCCCAGTTCCAGCTCGCCTCTGCGATGTACGGCGAACGCCTCGACGATCGCAAACCGTGCGCGCGCCTCGTCGAGGATTCGCGCTCCTTCCGCTTCGGCGAGTTCCGCATAGGCCTCGTAGCGCAGGCCACGCACCGGACGCCCCTCGTTGTGGTCGCGCACCCAGCCTTCGAACACGGCGCAGGCGCCCGCGCGCGGATCGGACAGCGCCGCGCGCAGTGCAGTGCTGTCGATGGCGACGGCCGAGAGAGCAAAGCGTTTCATCCGCCGGAAACCGGCGGAATGAAGGCGATCTCGTCGCCTTCCGTGGCGATGCCATCCCACTCGGCGAATGCGCCATTGCGCGCGACGCGCAGGCGCTCACGCGGGAACGTGAAACCATGGCGATCGCGTGCTTCGTCGTAGATTCGCGCAAGCGACATCGATGCGATCTCCAGGCCTTCCTCGTCGAGACCCGCGGCATCGCGCAGGCTGGCGAAATACAGCAGGCGCACGCGCATCAGTCCACCTCGCCGACATCGCGTTTTCCGCCACGCTTGCCGAGCAGCTTCGTCGGTCCGATCGCGATCGCGTGCGACAGCGCCTTGCACATGTCGTACACCGTCAGAGCCGCGACCGATGCACCGGTCAGCGCCTCCATCTCCACGCCGGTGCGATGCGTCGTGCGGACCTCGCAGCGGATCGCGAGCGTGCGTGCATCGCTCCAGTCGATCGAAAAGCGGCAGCCGTCGATCGGCAGCGGATGGCAGAACGGAATCAGCTCGTGGGTACGCTTGACCGCCATCGTCCCGGCGATGATCGCGGTGTCGATCACCGGCCCTTTCGCGCTACTCATGCCCTGCCCGCGCAGCGCATCCGCCACCGCTTCGGGGAATCGCACGCGCGTGCCCGCGATCGCGATGCGTGCGGTCACGGCTTTAGCGGACACGTCGACCATCGTCGGGTGGCCCGCGGCGTCGATATGGGTCAATCTGGATTTCGGTTTGGGCACTGCTGGATCCAGTAAGGTTGGTGGAACTGTTGCTAGGTTCGGCATCCATGCCTCACCAAGCAACCCAGCCCTTCGCTCCTGCTTCGGGCGTTCGCCGACGCGCGATCTGCCACTGGCAGATCGCAAACGCGTCGGCTCACCCACCAATCACGAACATTTCGATGTGTTTCTGCGGACTGTCGGCGGCGCCACGTATTTCGCTGTAGCGATCCTCGCGCCCGCTCCACACGGCATGTACGCGCTGTTCGAGCGCCGCCGCGTCGTCCAGCCACGGCCGCAGGTCGTGGCCTTCGTCGGCGAACAGACAGGTGTAGAGCTTGCCGTCGGCCGACAGCCGTGCGCGGTGGCAGTCGCCGCAGAACGGCGCACTGACCGAACTGATGAAGCCGATTTCGCCGGTGCCGTCGGCATAGGCATGGCGCGCGGCGACCTCGCCCCGGTAGTGCGCATCCAGCGTGCGCAACGGCCAGCGCGCGGCGATGCGGTCGCGCAGTTCGGTCGACGGCACGACGTTCTCGCGCCGCCAGCCGTTGCAGGTGCCGACATCCATGTATTCGATGAAACGCAGCACGTGGCCACTGCCGCGGAAATGCTCCGCGAGCGCCAGCGCATCGCCGTCGTTGATGCCGCGCTGGATCACGGCATTGATCTTCAGCGATCCGAATCCGGCGCGTTCCGCGGCCGCGATGCCGCCAAGCACGTCGACGATGTCGCCGCGTCCGCCCGACAGCACGCCGAATCGCACGGGGTCGAGCGTGTCCAGGCTTAGCGTGATCCGCCGCAATCCCGCATCGCGCAGGGCCTGCGCATGGCGCGCGAGCAGGCTGCCATTGGTGGTCAGCGCGAGATCGTCGATGCCGTCTATCGCCGCCAGGCGACGCACGAGCTTCGGCAGGTCCCTGCGCAGCAGCGGCTCGCCGCCGGTGAGGCGGACCTTGCGCACGCCGAGCGCGACGAAGGCGCGCACCGCGCGCTCGATCTGCGCGAAATCCAGCCGTTGCGCCGCGCCGAGCAGCGGTGTATCGGGATGCGTTTCCTCCGGCATGCAGTATGGGCAGCGGAAGTTGCAGGTCTCGATGACCGACACGCGCAGGTCGTGCAAGGGCCTGCCACGCCGATCCAGCGGCGCCGCGGTCGGGCGGCTTTTCGCGATCGCGTTCATCGCGCGCCGGTCTCCGGCGGCTCGGGCTCGCGCAGCACGAGCACCTCGCCCGGCCGCGCGATGCGATGACCGCGACGCTCGATTTCCGCGCCTGCCTGCGCCGATTCGTAGTGATACAGCAGCATCCGCTGGCGCAACGCATCCGGATATTCGCGTTCGATGTCGTCGACGCCGGTATGCGAGGGATTGCCGTGCAACGCGCAGTCGTGGACGATGGCCTCTTGCATGTCGGCATGGCGCGCCAGCATTTCCGGTATCGGCCGGGTATCGCCGGAATACACGAAACTGCCGCGCAGGCGCAGACCGAATGCGGTGTCCGGCAGGTGGTGGCGCACCGGGAACACATCGAACCAGAGTCCGCCGTGCCAGAAGCCATTGGAAACCGGAATCAGCTGGAATCCATCCCAGAAATTCACCGTCCCTTCGGCCAGCGCACCCGGATAATCGGCCACGCGCGCCTGCAGATGCGGCATCACCGATACCGGCACGTACAGCTTCAACCGCCCGCGCAACGCCTCGTCGAAATAGGCGCGGATGAACAGCCGCTCCATGCCGGCGACGTGATCCATATGCACGTGGGTGATGTATAGCGCGGTCGGCGTAGCACCGTAGTGGTCGAGGTAGGCGGTCAAAGCCTCCTGCCCGCAATCGACCATCAGCAATGGCGCGCCGTCACGCTCGAGCACGATCGAGGACGATCCGAGTTCGGTCGCCGCCGCATTGCCGACACCGAGGAAGCGCAGGGCATGGCTCATGTCGGCTGCCTCATCACCTCGTTCCAGCCATCCAGCAACGCATCCCAGCCGTTGACGGCCTCCGGCGCGTCCGCGCGCGCGCCGATCCGCTTGCGCAGCGACCGCCGCAGGCGCGCGATATTCGCCTGCTGCCAGCCGAGAGCGGGCGCGCGCAGTACGCCGCGGTCGAAATCGATCAGCCAGCATTCGCCGTTCGCATCCATCAGTACATTATCCACGTTGAGATCGGCGTGGCAGGCTCCGGCGCGATGGAAGAGCGCGATGGCGATGCCTATGTCGCGCCACGGCACGGGAAGGTTGCCGTCGAGCAGTGCGCCCATCGACCGCGTCGCGGTCAGTCGCAGCATCAACAGCGACGCGCGGTAGCCTGTCCCGAATCGCCAGTACGCGGCCGCGAGCGGCGTCGGCACCGGAAGGCCACGCTCGCGCAAGGCCTGCAGCAACTGGAATTCGCGGAAGCCACGCGTGCGCTGCGCGCCCTGCCACATGTAGAGGTCGCGACTCACGCGCGCCGCAAGTCCGCCGCGCCGGTAGTGCCGCAGCACCGCATCGCCGGCCTGCGTGCGCACGAACCACGCCGCCCCACGCCCACCGACCGCCACGGGCACGGCCGCGTTCGCATCGACCCGCGGATCGAACAGCGATGGATCGACGCGCGGCAGCAGGGCGGGATCGAACACGATCGCGCCCACGCCCGTCGCGCCACGGAAATCGACGACGGCTTCGGATCCGGTCAGTGTGTTCGCGTCCATGGTCTGGCAGTCTAGCAACCCATGGCTTCAGCCCCTCGCTCGATCTGCATCCTCAGGTTGTCCGCGCTCGGCGACGTCACCCATGTGCTGCCGGTGGTGAACGCGCTGCGCACCGCATGGCCCGATGCAACGATCGCGTGGGTCATCGGCAAGCCCGAGCAAAGGCTGCTCGAAGGACTGCCCGGCGTCGAGTTTATCGTCGTGGACAAGGCTAGCGGATGGGCCGGTCTTCGACTATTGCGCAGCCAGCTTGCGGGACGGCGCTTCGATGCGCTGCTGCTGATGCAGCTCGCCCTGCGCGCGAACTTGCTGTCGACCGCGATCCATGCCGACATGCGCATCGGCTACGATCGCGCACGCTCGAAGGAGTTGCACGGCCTGTTCGTCAATAACCGCATTCCGGCACGCAACCAGGCCGCGCAGGACGGTATGCACGTGCTCGACGCGCTCGCCTCGTTCGTCGTCCCGCTCGGCCTGCCGGTGTCGACGCCGACATGGAACTTTCCGATCTCCGACGACGCGCGCGTCTGGGCCGAAGAACGATTGCCGGGAAACCAGCCGACCTTACTCGTCTCGCCATGCTCCAGCCACGCGCTGCGCAACTGGCAACCGCAGCGCTACGCCGCCGTCGCCGACCATGCGACCGCGCGCGGACACCGCGTGGTGCTATGCGGCGGCCGCAGCGAACCCGAGCGGCAGATGGCCGACACGATCCTCGCCGCGATGAAGCGGCCGGCGCTCGACCTCACCGGCAAGGACACGCTCAAGCAGTTACCGGCCCTGCTCGAGAGAGCCGACATCGTGCTGTCGCCCGATTCCGGCCCGGTGCACATCGCCAACGCGGTCGGCACGCGCGTGGTCGGCCTGTACGCCTGCACCGATTCGCGCCGCAGCGGACCCTACTCGGACCTGCGCTGGACCGTCGACCGCTACGCGGAGGCTTCCGAACTGCTGCTCGACAGACCCGCTTCAGAGCTGCGCTGGGGGACGAAGATCGAGCTCGCGGGCGCGATGGACCTGATCGAGGTCGATACCGTGATCGACGCGTTCGAACGCTGCGTCGGCGATCCAGGCTGAAGCGTTCAGACCTGTGGCGCGCCGCGATAATCCTGGTACGACTTTTCCTCGACAAGCTGCGAGCCCATTGCCAGGTTGATCTCGCGCTTGATCCGCGCGCGCTCGTCGTTCTCGAAATACACGGCACGCGCGAGGCGGATGAATTCGGCGCCGAAGTCCTGGCGCTTCTCGCAGATGCGGATGTCGTCCTCGATCGCCCACAGGCGCTCGTTGACGGCCTTGAGCTGCGCGCGCAGCTCGGCGATGCCCTGCTGCGCGACTGGATGCGCCATCCAGCTGGCTTCGAGCGCATCGAGCTCGCGGCGTACGTTGGCGAGCTTGACCGGATCGTCCATGCGCTCGGACTTGATCTGCAGGATCGCGATCTTGTCGAGCAGCTCGCCGTAGGAAACCGGGACGGAAATCAGGCTCATGGCGCACTCGCCGGTACGGGGGCCGGCATTCTAGCCCGTGACCAGCGCGCGGCGAACCGCATCGCGGGACGTTCGATGAACTGCCAGGACAGCACCGCTGCCATCAGCGAGAACAGGAGACCATCGAAGACGAAGATCGCCGGGCTGCCCGCCGCGATCACGCCTCCCCTGGCGTGCAGCCACAAAAGTACCGGCAGGTGCCACAGGTACAGGCCGTAGCTGATGTGTCCGAGCACCCGCAGCGGCAGACAACCGACGAAGCGAGACACCAGCGGCGCAGCGCGTGCGGCCGCGAACAACATCGCGGCGGCAGCGATGCCCGCATAGGTGTGCCAGCCGACCAGCAGCGGATACCCGCTTGGCGTCTCGCCGACCGGAACGCCCTCCACGAACCCCAGCGCCGGCAATGCGATGAAGACCAGGGCTGCGACGAGGAACAACACATCCGCACGGGAGTCCTTCACCCAGTCCAGCACGCGCGGAGCACGGCTGAACAAATAGGCCGCGAGCATGCCGATCGCGAACTGGTCGATGCGACCCGGCAGATGCTCGACCAGGTAGGCGATGGGCGGCGACATCGGCTGTGTCCACAGGATCGCGGCGCGCCATGTCCAGGCTGTTGCGATCGCAAGCAACAGCCAGGGCCAGCGGCCTGGCCGCAGCAGCCGGACCAGAAAGGGCAGCAGGATGTAGAAACCGATTTCTACGGGCATCGTCCACCAGCTCGCGACCAGCGGCGTCTGCATCGTCGCGACACCCGGCCAGCCCAGGTCGTAGGCGAACACCGGTTGCACCAGCAGGCGGGTAGCATCGATGGGCTGATCGACGATGCCCGATGCCCAGCCCAGTGCGATCAACCCATACAGGACGAGCAGTTGCACCAGGTACGCGGGCAGGATGCGGGCCGCACGCCGGGCGACATACCCACTCGCGCCAGGCAATGGCGTGCCGTCGCGAAACGCGCCTGCATATGGCAACGCCAGCAGGAACGCCGAGAGGGTGAAGAACACATCCACGCCGGACCAGCCCATTTTCGGCAGCCAGGCGAGCAGGACGAACGCCATCGACTGTCCGGGCCTGATCTGCGGCAAGCCAATGAACGCACACACATGCACCGCAAACACGCCCAGCGCAGCCAGCCCACGCAAGCCGCTCAATGCGGGGTAGCGATCGTTTCCGGCCGGATGTGGAGCCGTCGCGACGGAAGCGCCCAAGGCCATGCGTTCGCTGCGGCCCAACTGCATTGCATGCTTGCGTCTCGATGCCTTTCCCATCAGGGGAGGATGCGCGAGCATGCGATTCGCGACAAGCCAGACTGCGCGCGCTCAAGGGATGGCATGCGCAAAATCGGGCGGAAATTCGAAGATCCGGCGTCGGACAGGCGGGCCGCCTTGTGCGCGTCCACCGCAGCCATTATCATTCGCAGCCCACCGGAGAGGTGGCAGAGTGGTCGATTGTACCTGACTCGAAATCAGGCGTGCGTTTATAGCGCACCGTGGGTTCGAATCCCACCCTCTCCGCCAGAGTAACGATGTAAAGTATTGATCTACAACAGTTTTAGTGAGGCATGGACCGGCTGGTATGCCATTGGGTATACCAGCCGTTTTTATTGGGGTCAGTTTCGACCAAGTGCGTGCACGGGGCGGGAGTCACCAGAGTTCCTGGTCGTAGCGATCACTCGCGTCGCAAGACCTGCTCGGTCTACAGGCCGTAATCGAGACATTTCACCCGGGTGCAGTTGTCGGTG
>DATHOV010000464.1:0-2049 GCA_035484515.1 Lysobacteraceae bacterium | reverse complement strand
GCGAAGTGTGAAGTAGTTCAACGACGGCGCCACTTCGCACGCTCACCGTGCGCTCTCCCGACGGCAAAAAAGGGGAGTGTTGGCATGTTCAATTTTGGCAACCCGCATGCGGCGCACGTCGCAAGGCAGCAGATCGACGCGTTGGTCGACATGGCGGAGCAGGTGGGGATCGAGAACGATCGCCTGCAGCACCTGCTGCGCCTGTCGCAGGCCGACTGGCAGGAATGGCTCAAGCTCCAGGACGATGCGCCGATTCCGGCGCGGCCGGACCTGCCGCTGCTGCTGCGTCATATGGGCTGGCTGACCAGCCGGCTGGATCGGGTCGCGCGGTCTGCCTACGCCTGACCCTTGGCGGGGCATCGGCAGGCTCGTAAGAGTCGGCGCCGATGCCCAGCAGCGACCCGCCCTCGCCACTGCCGCCGGAGCGCCTGTACCGGGCGGCCGACCTTGCGGCGCTCAGCTTTGCGACGACGCAGGAACTGGCGCCGTTGGATGGGCTGGTGGATCAGCCGCGTGCGCATGAGGCGATCCGCTTCGGCATCGACATGTCCGTGCGCGGCTTCAACGTGTTCGCCATCGGGGCGAATGGCGCGAACATCCAGCGATCGGTGCGGACGTTGCTGGAAGAGGCTGCGGCGAAGCGGGCGCGCCCTTCCGACTGGGTCTATGTCAACAACTTCACCACGCCGTATCGGCCGGTCGCGATCGCCCTGCCGGCGGGACGTGCGACGGCACTGGACAAGGCGGTCGATCGCCTGATCGACGACCTGAAAGTGTCGTTGCCGGCGGCGTTCGAGAGCGAGGACTATCAGAAGCGGCGCGGTGCCATTGAGCAGGAGATCCGCGCTCGCGGCGAAAAGGACTTTTCTGCGCTGCGCGACAAGGCGACCGCAAAGGGCATCGCGATCCTGCGCACGCCGATGGGCTTTGCCATGACGCCGATGAAGGATGGCGAGGTGGTGCCCCCGGCCGACTTCAATGCCTGGCCGGCGGAGCAACAGGCGGAGACCCAGACGGCCATCGAGGAACTGGAGAAGGACCTGGAACAGGCGCTGCGTGCGACGCGGCGACTGGATCGCGAACTGCGCGATGCTGTGCGCAAGATTGAGCAGGAGACTGCCCGGTCCGCGATTTCGCAGCCGCTGGAGGAGTGCCGGACGAAGTTCGCCGACCTGCCGAAGGTGGTGCAGCATCTCGACGCGATCCAGGCCGATATTCTGGAAAACGTGGCGCTGTTCATCAATCCGCCGGCTGCGAGCGAGGAGGCGACTCAGGCTGGGTTGCGACCTGATGCATTGTTCGATCGTTACGGGGTGAACGTGTTCGTCACCCACGACGAGGGCGGTTCGGGCGCGCCAGTGATCGAAGAGGTTCACCCGACGCTCGGCAACCTGGTCGGCCGCATCGAGCATATCGCCGTGCAGGGCGCGCTGGTGACGAACTTCCGGCTGATCAAACCGGGCAGCCTGCATCGCGCCAATGGTGGCGCGTTGATGATCGACCTGCGCAACCTGCTCACCGAGCAGCTCAGTTGGGCGGCGCTGAAACGTGCCTTGTTGCGCCAGGAGATTGTGATCGAGGACGTGTCGCGGTTCATGGGCATGACCACGACGGTCACGCTGGAGCCGGATCCAATTCCTCTCGACGTGAAGGTCGTGCTGTTTGGCGACCGCTCGCTCTACTACCTGCTGGTGTCGTCGGATCCTGACGCCGGACAGCACTTCAAAGTGCTCGCGGATTTCGACGACGACGTGGATCGCTCGCCGGCGAGCGAGGCGATGATCGCGCGGCTGATCGGTACCATGGCCGCCAGCGATGCCGGCCTGAAGCCGCTGGATCGCGGCGGTGTGGCAAGGGTCATCGAGCACGCGGCACGGCTCGCCGACGATGCCGGCAAACTGACCTTGCTGGTGGAGGGCATCCACGACCTGGTCGCCGAGGCGTCGTATTGCGCGGGTCAGGCAGGCCGCGATGTGGTGACGCGGGAGGACGTGGCGCAGGCGATTGCACAGCAACGCCGCCGCGCCGCGCGTGCAGAGGAGCGCGGCC
>DATHOV010000463.1:0-2765 GCA_035484515.1 Lysobacteraceae bacterium | reverse complement strand
GTTCGGGCGCACGTCAAGCGAGGGAGCGACGCGCAGCACTTTCGCCAGGTGGAGCTTCTCGAGCAGCTTGATCGCCGCCCAGCCGATGTCGAACTCGAACTTGCGCAGCGCGAACTTAGCCGAACTCGGGAACGCATGGTGATTGTTGTGCAGTTCTTCGCCGCCGATCCAGAAACCCCACGGGGTGAGGTTGGTCGCGGTGTCGGTGGTCTCGAAGTTGCGATAGCCCCACCAGTGGCCGACGCCGTTGACGACGCCCGCAGCCCAGAACGGAATCCACAGCATCTGGATGGCCCAGATCGCCACCCCGATCACGCCGAACAGGGCGATGCTTATGAACAGCATCACGGTCGGACCGAAGGTCGCGTAACGCGCATACAGATGGCGCTCGATCCAGTCGTCCGGACAGCCCTTGCCGTATTTCTCGATCGAAGGACGATCCGCGCGCGCCTCACGGTACAGTTCGACGCCCTGCCACATCACCTTGCGGATGCCACGAATCTGCGGACTGTGCGGATCTTCCTCGGTTTCGCACTTGGCATGGTGCTTGCGATGAATCGCCGCCCATTCCTTGGTGATCATGGACGTGGTGAGCCACGTCCAGAAGCGGAAGAAGTGCGCCAGCACCGGGTGGAAATCCACCGCGCGGTGCGCCTGGCTGCGATGCAGGTACAGGGTCACCGAGAAGATCGTCAACTGGGTGACGATCAGGAAATAGACGAGGATGCCTACCCAACCGAGATGGCTGAAGCCTTCGGTCAACCAGGCGTAGAACGCGGGGGACATGGTGGACTCCACGAGACAGATGTGCATGATGAGGCCTCCCGGCCGGCCTTTCCACTGTGCGCCGGAGTACGGGGTTGGGCCATTCATTGTGCTTGTCGATCCCCACCTCGAACCGTGACGGCACGCGCGTATGCCTGAATTGCCCGAAGTCGAAACCAAATGTCACCGGAGCACCCCGAAAAGTGCCTGAACTTCCGGAAGTGGAGACCACAAAGCGCGGCCTTGCCCCGCACCTGATCGGTCGACGGGTGCTCGGCGCGACCCTGCGCCGGCCCGACCTGCGCTGGCCGATCGCGCGCGAAATCGTCGCCGAACTGCCCGGCCAAGGCATCGCGGCCGTTGTGCGCCGCGCGAAATACCTCCTCGTGGAAGCGCAGACCGGTAGCGCCCTGGTGCACCTGGGCATGTCCGGCAGCCTGCGGGTGCTGCCGGCAGGGACCGCGCACGGCACCCACGATCACGTGGATATCGCGCTCGATTCGGGCCAGGTGCTGCGCTTCAACGATCCGCGCCGGTTCGGCTGCCTGCTCTGGCAGCCGGCCGGGACCGTGCATCCGCTGTTGCGCGGGCTGGGACCCGAGCCGCTGGATGCCGACTTCGACGGCGACCACCTCTGGCGGCGCAGCCGTGGCCGCAGCGCACCGGTCAAGGCCTTCCTGATGGACCAGTCCATCGTGGTCGGCGTCGGCAACATCTACGCCGCCGAGGCGCTGTTCCGGGCGGGCATCCATCCGCTGCGCGCGACCGGACGGATCAGCCGCGAGCGCTACGCCGCGCTCGCCGCAGCGGTGAAGCAGATCCTCGCGCATGCGATCGCGCGCGGCGGCACGACCCTGCGCGACTTCATCTCGCCCGACGGCGCACCGGGCTATTTCGAGCAGGAACTGTTCGTGTACGGGCGCGCAGGCGAAACCTGCAAGGTCTGCCGCACGCCATTGCGCGCAGGCATGCTCGGCCAGCGTCCCACGGTCTGGTGCCCTCGTTGCCAGCGGTGAGCCTGGCGCGACCGGGACGAACGGTGGGCATAACGCTTTTCCCGGCACGATCCGGCCGCCGAACCGCTATAGTTTGGTTCCGGGGGAACGCATGACGAACGACGCGGACATCACCACCTTGCTCGAAGCCGCCCGCGGCGGTGACCGCGTGGCGCTCGACAACGTGCTCTCCACGCTCTACCGCGAACTGCACTCGATGGCGCGGCGCCAGCTTCACGGCCAGCGCGGCGGGACGCTCGACACGACCGCGCTCGTCCACGAGTCCTACTTCAAGCTGATCCGCAACAAGAACGCCGAGTTCGCCGACCGCGCGCATTTCTTCGCCTACGCCGCGACCGCGATGCGCAGCGTGGTGGTGGACTACGCGCGCCAACGCCTCTCCCAGAAACGCGGCGGCGACCAGCAGCGGGTGACCGACCTTCCGGACGACATCACCGCGGGCATCGAATTGGGCGAGGAGATGCTCCACCTCGACAACGCGCTGCAGAAACTCGCGGTCCTCGACAAGCGGCTCGCACAGGTCGTCGAGCTGCGCTATTTCGCGGGCTTGTCCGAAGCGCAGATCGGAGAGTTGCTGGGTTGCTCGGAACGCACCGTCCGCCGCGACTGGCAGAAGGCGCGGTTGTTCCTGCTCGCGGAACTGCAGCCGGGCTGAGACAGGCGTGCAACCGGAACTCTGGGCCCGCGTCGCGCCGCTTCTGGACGAGCTGCTCGATCTGGCACATGCCGAACGCAGCTCGCGGCTGGCGACGATCGAACGCGAACAACCCGACGCAGGCGCCGAGCTGCGTCGTCTGCTCTCCTACGAATCCACCGATCCGGATTTCCTGTCGACACCGGTATCGGAAGCCTCGATCAACGCGCCAAGCCCCGGCAAGCGGGTCGGACCGTATCGCCTGTTGCAGATGATAGGCGAGGGCGGCATGGGTCAGGTCTGGCTGGCCGAGCGCGCCGACGGCCTGTTCGAACGCCGCGTTGCGCTCA
>DATHOV010000462.1:0-3498 GCA_035484515.1 Lysobacteraceae bacterium | reverse complement strand
CCCGCGGTGTACATGGGCGAAGGCGGCACGATCCCCTTCATGGGTATGCTCGGCGCCAAGTTCCCGAAGGCCCAGTTCATCATCACCGGCGTGCTCGGTCCGCACTCGAACGCACACGGCCCGAACGAGTTCCTGCACATCCCGACCGGCAAGCGCGTGACCGCATGCATAGCGCGGGTACTCGTCGAGCACCACCTGGCACGGTTGAAGGGACTCACGAACGGATCGGCGGTGGTAACTGGGGAAACCGGCATGGCCGCGTCGAGCTGCTGCTGACCGCGGGGCACACGACCGGGCGATCTGCGCATGAACATCCTCTACACCATCCTGATCGGCTTCGTGATCGGCCTGATCGCACGTGCGCTCAAGCCCGGCGATGATCGCATGGGCATCCTGATGACGACGTTGTTCGGCATTGGCGGTGCGTTGATCGCGAAGTACGTCGGCTTGTCGATGGGCTGGTACGGCGACGACGACCCGGTCGGGTTCATCGCCTCGGTGGCCGGGGCGATCGTGCTGCTGACGATCTTCGCCCTGGTGCGGCCGAAGAAGAAATCCTGAAGGCAGCTGTCATTTTTTCCGGTGGCGACCGGATCGAAGCCTTTCGCGCTGTCGCGCTGAGGCGCGCCACCGGCACAAGCGAGCCTCGACTGTGGTCTTGGCCTCGGCAAAGGCATAGCCACATCAGCAGACCCCCTCTCCCGTCGAGAGAGGGGATGAAGCCCTCAGCGTTTGTGCTGGTGTATGCGTTCGACGATTTGATCCGCAAGTTGCGTCGCGAGCACGTCTGCAGCGACATTCGCGTTGTGCAGCGTGAAGTCCGCGTGTTCGGGCAGCTCGTAGGGCGAATCGATGCCGGTGAAGTTGCGGATCTGGCCGGCGCGCGCCTTCGCGTACAAGCCCTTGGCGTCGCGGCGCTCGCATTCCTCGAGCGGCGTATCGACGAATACCTCGGCGAATTCGCCATCGGCGAACATGTCGCGCGCCATGCGCCGTTCGGCGCGGAACGGCGAGATGAAGGACACCAGCACGATCAGTCCCGCATCGGTCATCAGCTTGGCGACCTCGGCGACGCGACGGATGTTTTCGACGCGGTCCTCGTCGGTGAAGCCGAGATCCTTGTTGAGGCCATGCCGGACGTTGTCGCCGTCCAGGATGTAACTGTGGTAGCCGAGCGCATGCAGGCGGCGGTCGACGAGGTTGGCGATCGTCGATTTGCCCGAACCCGACAGGCCGGTGAACCACAGGCACAGCGGCATCTGGCCCTTCGTGAGCGCGCGCGCGTGGCGGTCGATCTCGAGGCTGTGCCAGTGGATGTTGGAAGCGCGGCGGAGGGCGAAGTCGAGCGTGCCGCAGGCGACGGTCGCATTGGTCTGGCGATCGATCAGGATGAACGCACCGAGCGCCTTGTTCTTCGCGTAGGGCTCGAACGGAATCGGCTGGTCGAGATTGAGGTTGCAGTAGCCGACCTCATTGAGCTCCAGGCGCTTGGCGGCGAGGTGCTCCTGGGTGTTCACGTCGATCTTGTGCTTGATATCGGTGATCGTCGCAGGCACCGTACGCGCGGCGATCTTCAGCCAGTACGGGCGACCCGGCAGCAGCGGCGCATCGTTCATCCACAGCAGGTGCGCGGCGAACTGGTCGGCCACTTCGGGTGGTTGTTTCGCGGCGCAGATGACGTCGCCACGGCTAACGTCGACTTCGTCCTTGAGCGTGAGGGTGATCGCCTGGCCTTCGCCAGCGGATGTCGGTTCGCCGTCGGCAGTGACGATCGATGCGACCTGCGAGCGGCGCCCGGACGGGTGCACGACGATCTCGTCGCCAACCGCCACCGACCCGCAGGCGATGCTGCCCGCGAAACCGCGGAAGTTCTGGTTCGGGCGGTTCACCCATTGCACCGGCAGGCGGAAGCCCACGGTGTTTGCTGCGCGATCGAGCGAGACGGTCTCGAGGTGTTCGAGCAGCGACGGACCGTGGTACCACGGCATCGCGGTCGAACGGCTCATCACGTTCTCGCCCTTGAGCGCCGACATCGGGATGCACTCGACCTCCTCGATGCCCAGCTGCGCGGCGAGCGCGCGGTAGTCGGCCGCGATGGTCTGGAACACGCCCTGCTCGTAACCCATCAGGTCCATCTTGTTGACCGCGAGCAGCACGCGGCGGATGCCCAGCAGCGAAACGATGTAGCTGTGGCGGTGGGTCTGGGTGAGCAGGCCCTTGCGCGCGTCGACCAGTACCACCGCGAGATCGGCGGTGGAGGCGCCGGTCGCCATGTTGCGGGTGTACTGCTCGTGGCCCGGGCAGTCGGCGACGATGAACTTGCGCTTTTCGGTGCTGAAGAAGCGGTAGGCCACGTCGATCGTGATGCCCTGCTCGCGCTCGGCGGCGAGGCCGTCGACCAGCAGGGCGAAGTCGATCTCGCCGTTCTGGGTGCCGTGGCGCAGGCTGTCGGATTCGAGTGCGGCGAGCTGGTCGTCGAACAGCAGCTTGCTGTCGTGCAGCAGGCGTCCGATCAGGGTGCTCTTGCCGTCGTCGACGCTGCCGCAGGTGATGAAGCGCAGCAGGTCCTTGGTCTCGTGGCGGTGCAGATAGGCGTGCAGCTCGGCCGCAAAATCCTGCGCCTGGTTCTCGATGACTTCCATCAGAAATAACCCTCGCGCTTCTTGAGCTCCATCGATGCCGACGGATCATGGTCGATCACGCGGCCCTGGCGTTCGGACGTGCGCGCGACCAGCATTTCGGAGATGACCTGTTCCAGCGTGTCGGCATCGGATTCGACCGCACCGGTCAGCGGATAGCAGCCGAGCGTGCGGAAGCGCACGCGCTTGCGCATCGGCACTTCGCCTTCGCGCAGCGGCATACGCTCGTCGTCGACCATGATCAGGGTGCCTTCGCGGTCGACGACGGGGCGCTCGGCCGCGAGGTACAGCGAAGGCACCGGGATCTTCTCGCGGAAGATGTAAAGCCACACGTCCAGTTCGGTCCAGTTCGAGATCGGGAACACGCGCACGCTCTCGCCCTTGTGGATGCGCGCGTTGTATAGGTTCCACAGCTCGGGGCGCTGGTTCTTCGGATCCCAGCGGTGCTGCGCGGAACGGAACGAGAACACGCGCTCCTTCGCGCGCGACTTCTCCTCGTCGCGGCGCGCTCCGCCGATCGCGGCGTCGAACTGAAACTTGTCCAGTGCCTGCTTGAGCGCGACCGTCTTCATGATGTCGGTGTGCACGGTCGAGCCGTGGGTGAACGGGCCGATGCCGTCGCGCACGCCGTCGGGGTTCTTGTGCACATGCAGGGTCACGCCGGTCTCGGCTGCGCGGCGGTCGCGGAAGGCGATCATCTCGCGGAACTTCCATCCGGTGTCCACGTGCAGCAGAGGGATAGGCGGCTTGGCCGGATAAAAGGCCTTGAGCAGCAGATGCAGCATCACCGACGAGTCCTTGCCGATCGAATACATCATGACCGGGTTGCGGAACTCGGCAGCTACCTCGCGCAGAATGT
>DATHOV010000461.1:0-7034 GCA_035484515.1 Lysobacteraceae bacterium | reverse complement strand
CACCGACACGATCGACCTGGTCGGCATGCTGTTCGACGAGATCATGAGCGACGTGCGCCCGAACAGCACCGCGGCGCACCTGTTGAGCAGGCTGCAGGTTCCGCTGCTGCGCGTGGCGCTGAGCGACAAAGCGTTCTTCAGCCAGACCGAGCATCCCGCGCGACAGGTGCTCGACGCAGTCGCCGAAACCGGCGCCTACTGGTCCGGCGAAGACGCCGCGGACCGCGAGCTGATCGGCAGCGTGGAGAAGCTGGTCGAGCGCATCAGCCAGGATTTCGATGGCGATATCGGAATGTTCAACTCGATGCTGGCCGACCTCGCCAACCAGACCCAGGCAGTGATGCGACGCGCCGAGCTGGCCGAACGCCGGCACGTGGAGGCCGCGCGCGGCAAGGAGAAGCTCTCGATCGCGCAGGCGCACGCGAGCCGCATCATGACCGAGATCACGAATGTGCATCCGGTGCCGAAGTTCACCCGCGCGCTGCTCAACCAGGCGTGGACGGACGTGCTTGCGCTGACCGCGTTGCGCCATGGCGAGGATTCCGACGAGTGGCGGCGGCAAGTGGAAGTCGCCAACGAGATCGCGGCCTCCGCCGCCGCCGCCGCGAGCGGCGTGACTGCGCCGGAAGGCGATCCCGAACAGCTCGCGCAGCTCAGCCAGCACGTCGAACGCTCGCTGATGCAGGTCGGCTACCACGCCGAGGAAGCGGCCGCGATCGGACAGCGGTTGAGCTCGGCCAGCGAAGAGTCCGACGACCCGGCCAGCCGCACCGAGCTGGCGATCAAGATGAAGACGCGTACGCGGCTGGGAGAGAATGTCGGCGCGAAGCCCGCCGGCATCGAGCTGCCGCCGCTCAACCGGCACGAAGAGGAATGCCTCGAGCGCATCCGCGAACTGCCGTTCGGCACGTGGCTCGAGTTCGTCACCAACCAGCAGGGCGACAGCGTGCGCCGCAGGCTGTCCTGGTTCAGCCCGATCAGCGGACACTGCCTGTTCATCAACCACCGCGGACAGAAGGTCGGCGACTACACGCTCGACACGCTCGCGCGGGCGATGGCGAAGGACCAGGTGCGCGTCGTCGAGCCCAAGCACGAATCCCTGCTAGACCGCGCCCTGCACAAGGTGAGGGATCTACTGCGCGGCCACAGCGCGAACGAGCATGAAACGGGCACGAACGCATGAACGACCATCGTCGAAAGCCGCGCCGCAACCTCGATCGCGTGGTCGAGATCCTGGACGTGATGACCGAATCGATGGTCGGCCGCATAGGCAACCTGTCCGAGACCGGCATGCTGATCCAGGCCGAGCAGACGCTGGTGGAGGATGCGCTTTACCAGTTCCGCTTCGCCCTGATCGACCGCGACGGCAGTCGCCACTCGTTCGAGATCGGCGTACATCACCTGTGGTCCGAGCCGGCCGCGACGCCAGGCCAGTCGTGGATCGGCTTCCGCTTCATCGACATCTCCCCCGACGACACCCTGCGCCTGCGCGAATGGGTGGAAGCGGACGCCGCGGCCCACTAGCGGGTCTTCGCCGGCAGTCCGTCGACTCGACATCCGCGGCGACGCAATGCCGGCGCATCGCCGGATGCGGCACAATCGAGGCTTCGTCGGCACGGGATCACGTCAATGCATACCACCGCCTACCAGGAGCACATCGCGACCCTGTCCGCGCGCATGGATCGCGCGCTCGAACGTTCCGGGCATGATCATGTGCTCATCGCAGCGGGCGTCCAGAAAATGCGCTTCCTCGACGACCTGCCGTATCCGTTCAAGGTCAATCCGCATTTCAAGGCCTGGGCGCCGCTCACCCATCACCCCGATTGCTGGATCGTCTACACGCCGGGCACCACACCGGTGCTCGCATACGTGCAGCCCGACGACTACTGGCACCTGCCGCCCGCACCGCCCTCGGGCTACTGGACCCATTCGCTCGACGTGCGCGTGGTGCGCTCGGCCGAAGAGGCAGCGCAGCATTTCCCGAAGAGCGGTCGCCTCGCGATCCTTGGCGAAGCCGACGCGGCGCTGCCCGGCTTCGTGCCGAACAACCCGCAGCCGCTGCTCGACTACATCCACTTCCACCGCGCGTACAAGACCCATTACGAGATGGCGATGATGCGCGTCGCCCAGCGCCACGCGGTCGCCGGCCACAACGCCGCGCGCGCAGGCTTCCATGCCGGCGGCTCGGAGCTCGACATCCATCGCGCCTACCTGGCCGCGAGCGGTCACACCGACCTCGACCTGCCCTACGGCAACATCGTCGGCCTCAACGAGCACGGCGCGACTCTGCACTACCAGTACCAGCAGGCCAGGCCACCCGTCGACCATCGCTCCCTGCTGATCGACGCGGGCGCCGAGCACGCCGGCTACGCGGCCGACATCACCCGCACCTGGCACAACGGCGACGAGCGCTTCGGAGCACTGGTCGATGGCGTCGATCGCGAACAGCAGGCGCTCGCGGCGAAGGTGAAATCCGGACAGGACTACCGCGAACTGCACCTCGAGGCGCACCTGCGCCTCGGCGGCGTGCTGCACGATCTTGGCATCGTCAGGATGGACGCCGGCACCATGCTCGAATCAGGGGTCACTTCGACCTTCTTCCCGCACGGCCTCGGCCATCCGATCGGCCTGCAGGTACACGACGTCGCGGGCTTCATGGAATCCGATTCGGGAGGAACCATCCCCAAACCGGATGGCCATCCCTATCTGCGCATGACCCGCACGCTGGAACCGGGCATGGTCGTCACCATCGAACCGGGCCTGTACTTCATCGACCTGTTGCTGGCGAAGTTGCGGTCGGGTCCGCACGCGAATGCCGTGGATTGGGACGCGGTCGATCACCTGCGCCAGTTCGGCGGCGTGCGCATCGAGGACGAGGTGCATTGCACCGACGGCGAGCCCGAGAACATCACGCGCGAGGCATTCGCTGCGGCGCATTGAATCCCTCTCCCTCCGGAAAAAGGAACGGGCGTTACGCGCTGCCACTCGCCACGTCGCCCGCGACGATGCATCATCGCGGCAGCGGGGGACGCTCGAATGGGGCAGGTGACCGCAAGCGCTGAAGATGGCCAGATGCCGGCCGGGAGATACCGCACCGGCTTCGTCACATCGCGCGGCTACGGTTTTCGCGAGCCGACGAGGCCCCGGTCGTGAGCGAACGTCGCGCGCCGGAAACGGGTGAACGCACCCGCGGGACCGAAACGACCGAACGTCTTATCCGCGAACTGGAGGAGCGCATCCGCGAGATCGAGGAGCGCGAGCGTCGCCTGCGCCTGGCTGTGCTTGCCAGCGACGACGAGATCTGGGAATACGCCATCGCCGAGGACCGCATCGCCTTCGAGCACGAGCTCGCCGGCGTCGAGTCGCCGTCGGACGTGCGGGTCGATCCGGCGGAGATCGGCGCCGCACGGCGTTCGACCGCATCGCCCGACGCGGTCATGAACCCGGCGTCGCCCGCTCCCGCCCAAACCGGATTCGCGCCCACCCTCGTCCGCGGCCACGTGAGCCTCGCCGACTTCATCGCCACCATCCACCCCGACCACCGCGAAGCCTTCCGCGCCGCGCTCGACGCCCTGATCCAGGCGCGCACCGAGTTCGAGGAAATCACGATCCGCCGGCACCGTCGCGGCGGTGGCTGGGTCTGGGTCCAGCTGCGCGGACGCGTGGCGACCCTCGACGGGCACGGCCGGCCCGCGATGATCGTCGGTTCGGCACGCGACATCACCCATATGCAGCACAACGCCGATCGCCTGCGCCTGGCGCTCAAGGCGGCCGGCGAGGAACTGTGGGAATTCGACATCGCCAGGAACCGCACCCACCGCGAGAACCCGCTCGAGCGCGAGCCCGGGGTCGACTACGAACACCAGGCAGCGACCGACGTGTTCACGCGGATCTGCCATCCGGACGACATCGAGATGGTGCACAAGATCTACGTGGACGTGCGCTGGGGCAAGACCCGCGAATTCCACGCGGTCTACCGCTCGCGCGGCGTCGGCGGCGCCTGGCGCTGGATGGACGCGCACGGCTGCGGCGTCGACCTGGACGATCGCGGCCTGCCCACCCGCATCATCGGCACCAACCGCGACATCACCACGCTCAAGGAGGGCGAGGAGCGCCTGCGCATGGCGCTGTGGGGCAGTGGCGCCGAACTGTGGGATGTGGACATGGTCGCCGCCACCATCCGTCGCAGCCACATGATCCCGGACCTTAAGATCAATGCGCTCGGCGAGGCGATACGGTTCGCGGACCTGCTCGACGCGGTCCCACCCGAACATGCGGCCGCCATCCGCACCGCGATCGTCGCGCAGGCGAAGGGCGAGAGCGAGAAATTCGAGGTCTGGTTCCGCTTCGAAGGCGTCGATGGCGGTCGCCGCTGGATGTACTCGCACGGCAAGGTCACCGAGCGCGGCCCGGACGGCAGGGCGCTGCGCATGGCGGGTACCCTGCACGACGTCACCGCGATGAAGAAAATCGAGGAGGAGCTCCGGCGTCTCAACGAGCAGCTCGAACAGCGCGTCGCCGAGCGCACCGCGGAACTGACCGATGCCAACGGCGAGCTCAACCTGACCATCCAGCGCCTCGGCGAGACCCGCGCGCAACTGGTCGAGTCGGAGAAGATGGCATCGCTCGGCTCACTCGTCGCCGGCGTCGCCCACGAGATCAACACGCCGCTCGGGGTCGGCATCACCGCCGGATCGCATCTGCTGGAAGAGATCGAAGCGGTCGAACGCAAGCTGGCCGACGGCAGCCTGGACAGTTCCGACCTCACCCAGCATGCGGCGATGATCAGGGAATGCGCGGACCTGATCCAGCGCAGCCTGTTCCGCGCCGACAGGCTGGTCAGGAGCTTCAAGCAGGTCGCGGTGCACCAGACCACCGAGCCGATCCGCAGGATCGTCCTTGGCGAATGCATCGGCGAATCGCTGCTGCCGTTTCGTCCCGCGCTGGAGCAAGGCGGCCACTCGGTCGACATCGATTGTCCGCCCGACATCGAGCTGGAAACCTATCCCGGCGCGATCCACCAGATCCTGGCGAACCTCTTCGCCAATTCGCTCGAGCACGCATCGGGCGACGCACGCAGCATCCGCATGCGGCTGCGCGTCACCGACGCCGGCAAGGACGCGGCGATCGAATACCGCGACGACGGCCTAGGCATGGCGCGCGAAACCCGGCTGCGGATCTTCGATCCCTTCTTCACCACCGGCCGCAGCAAGGGCCATCTCGGCCTCGGCATGCACGTCACCTACAACCTCGTGACCCAGTTGCTCGCGGGCAGCATCCGCTGCGAAAGCGAGCCCGGCGAGGGCGCCATGTTCACGATCCGGATTCCCAAGCGCGCGCCCGACCCCCGGCTTCCAGCGGGATAGCGCGCGCCGATTCACGAGCATTCTTCTTCGAGTGCGACGGTTCGCTCGCCGCCTTTGTCATCTGGTGGCCAGCAACGCCTCGACCTCGTCGATTTCCTTCGGCACGCCGCCGGTGATCACTTCGCAACCATCCTTGGTGACCAGCACATCGTCCTCGATGCGCACGCCGATGCCCTGCCATTTCGCGGGCACTCCCTTGCTGCCCGGCGCGATGTAGAGGCCGGGCTCGATGGTGAACACCATGCCCGGCTCGAGTTCGCGGAATTGTCCGTCGATGCGGTATTCGCCGACATCGTGCACATCCAGGCCGATCCAGTGGCCGGTCTTGTGCATGTAGAAGCGCCGGTAGTCGCCGGACGCGAGGTTCTTCTCGAGCGTGCCTTTCAGCAAGCCGAGCCTGAGCAGGCCCTCGGTGAGCGTCGCCACTGCGGCGTTGTGGCCGGCGTCGTACGGTCGACCGACGCGGGCTTCGGCCAGGGCCGCGTGCTGGGCATCGAGCACGAGCTGGTAGATCGCCCGCTGCTCCTTCGAGTAGCGGCCGCTGACCGGGAAGGTGCGGGTGATGTCGGATGCGTAGTTGCGGTACTCGGCACCGGCGTCGATCAGCAGCAGCTCGCCGTCGCGCAGCGGCGACTTGTTGGCGATGTAGTGCAGCACGCAGGCGTTCGCGCCGCCGCCGACGATGGATTCGTAGGCGACATGCGCGTCGTGGCGACGGAAGTGGTGCACGATCGCGGCTTCGACCTCGTACTCGTGCATGCCCGGGCGCGCGGTGCGCATGGCGACGACGTGCGCCTCCGCGGCGATCTGCGCGGCGCGGCGCATCAGCCGCAGTTCGTCGCGGCTCTTGAACAGGCGCAGTTCGTGCAGGTAGTGGCCGAGTTCGAGGAACTCGTGCGGCGGCTGCGCGCCCTGCTTGACCTGCGCACGTACGCGATTGACCCAGCCGATCAGCTTCAGGTCGAACTCGGTGTCGCGACCGAAGTGGTAGTAGACGCGCGTGCGGCCTTCGAGCAGGCCCGGCAGGATCTCGTCGAGATCGGATATCGGATACGCGTCGTCGAAACCGAAGGCCGCGACCGCGCCTTCCGTGCCCGCGCGCGGCCCGTCCCAGACCTCGCGCGCCAGATCGCGTTCGCGGCAGAACAGCAGCGCCTCGCCATGCTTGCGACCTGGCACCAGCACGAGCACCGCTTCGGGTTCGTCGAATCCGCTCAGGTACCAGAAGTCGCTGTCCTGCCGGTAACCGTAATGGGTGTCGTTGCTGCGGATGCGCGGCGGTGCGGCCGGCAGGATGAGGATCGCCTCGTCCCCGGCCATGCGCATGAGCTGTCTGCGACGGCGCGCGTATTCGGACATCGAGCTTGAGGCGGGCTGGTTCATGGGGAGGTTTCCGGTAAAGGCGACCTGGCGACGCGGCTGTGCATTCCCGATGCGCCTCAATGCACCTGCCGCCGGCGTTGCGCGGCTCGCACGCAGTCCGCGTGGATCAGCATCGGCACGAGGCGCACGAACTCGACGATTTCGGCCAGCGCTTCCTCGTCGGACTCGGAGCCGTCGTAGCTCAGGTCCGACGCAGCGATACGGGCGATGTCGTCCAGCGATTCCTTCGCTTCGGCGGACAGCGCGCCGGCCGGAGCCGCCGCCAACCCGAATCCACCGAGAAAG
>DATHOV010000460.1:0-4955 GCA_035484515.1 Lysobacteraceae bacterium | reverse complement strand
GCTGCGTTCGGCGGTGCAGAACTTCGGCAGCGAGATCGACATCGTCGCGATCAACGATCTGCTCGAACCCGACTACCTCGCCTACATGCTCAAGTACGACTCCGTGCATGGCCGCTTCAAGGGCGACGTAGCGGTCGACGGTGGTCACCTTGTCGTCAACGGCAGGAAGATCCGCCTGACCCAAGAGCGCGATCCGGCCAACCTCAGATGGAACGAGGTCGATGCCGACGTCGTGATCGAATCCACCGGCCTGTTTCTCGACAAGACCACCGCGCAGAAACACCTTGACGCAGGCGCGAAGAAGGTGCTGTTGTCGGCGCCGTCGAAGGACGACACGCCGATGTTTGTGTTCGGTGTGAACCACAACGAGTATGCCGGCGAATTGATCATCTCCAACGCGAGCTGCACCACCAACTGCCTCGCCCCGATCGCCAAGGTGATGAACGACAAGTGGGGCATCAAGCGTGGTCTCATGACCACCGTGCACGCGGCGACCGCGACGCAGAAGACCGTCGATGGCCCAAGCAACAAGGACTGGCGCGGCGGCCGTGGCATCCTCGAGAACATCATCCCGTCCTCCACCGGCGCTGCGAAAGCCGTCGGCGTGGTCATCCCGGAACTCAACAAGAAGCTCACCGGCATGAGCTTCCGCGTGCCGACCTCGGACGTGTCCGTCGTCGACCTCACCGTAGAACTCGACAGGCCCGCAAGCTACGCCGATATCTGTGCGGAGATGAAGGCGCAGTCCGAAGGCGCGCTCAAGGGCGTGCTCGGCTATACGCAGGATAAGGTCGTCGCCACCGACTTCGTCGGCGATGCCCGCACCTCGATCTTCGACGCCGACGCCGGCATCGCGTTGGATTCCACCTTCGTCAAACTCGTCGCGTGGTACGACAACGAGTGGGGCTACTCGAACAAGTGCCTGGAGATGGTGAAGGTGATGGCGGGCGGCTGATCGCGCGAGCTAACACGATGCTTGCAAGAGCCCCGCTTCGGCGGGGCTTCTCGTTTCGTCAGGTCCGGGTCGGGCTCTGACTCCGGATTTGATCTAGGAATAACAAGGCAAGCAGCTTCACTGGATACGCGGAACCCCGGCGATCATGATCCGCCCATGGCCACACTGTCTGACCTGATCCATTACGGCGCCGGCAACGCATGGCTCCACATGCCGAGCGCGATCCTGCTCGGCGCGCTGCACGGACTGGAGCCGGGTCACTCGAAGGCGATGATGGCGGCCTTCATCGTCGCGATCCGAGGCGCCGTCGCGCAGGCCGTGCTGCTGGGGATTTGTGGGCGGTCGCCTTGGTCGGCATGCATTTCAGCGGTCGGTTAAGTGCAGAAACCACCGAACCGTATTTCCAGATCGCCTCGGCCGCGCTGATCATCGCGATCGCGTTGTGGATGGCTTGGAGGACACGTCGCGACCAGCAGCACGAGCATGCGGAACCGAATCAGGACGATGTTGGAGGGCTGAAATTCGTCCCACGTGATCGTCAGGATGCGCACGACTCCGTGTGTCGCCCCAGCCATCATCCACACGATCACCATCCACAAGGTCAACATCACGGTCACGACCACGCGCATGGTCACGACCACAAACACCCACACGATCACGATGGACCCGATCGGCCATCAGGGCGCGCATGAGCGCGCGCGCGACATCCGGCGTCGCTTCGGCGACCGCAACGTCACAACTTGGCAGATCGTCGCTTTCGGCCTCACCGGCGGCCCGATCCCGTGCCCGGCCTCGATCACTGTCCTGCTGCTATGCCTTCAGCTCAAGCAATTCACGCTCGGCGTGATGCTGGTGCTGTGCTTTTCCATCGGGCTTGCGATCACGATGGTCCTGTCGGGTACGCTCGCGGCGCTGAGCGTGCGGCACGTGTCGAAACTCTGGAATGGATTCGGCGCGTTCGCGCGCAAGGCACCCTATGCCTCATGCGGGTTGATCGCGGCAGTCGGTCTCTACACGGGCTGGCAGGGACTGCGCGTTTTTGAACGGCATGCCTGCGGCCTATTTCCAGAACACCGAAATGCCGAATCCGGCCTGGTAGTCCGGGCTGCGGTTGGTCAGGCCGGCGTTCGCCCCGAGGTCGAACTGCACGCGATTGCCTATCAGCCATACGAGGCCTGCGCCAGCGAGCGAGCTGTCGATGCCGTCGCCGCCAAAATGCCCGGCTTGCATGTAACCGGAGAGATTCCCCTGGATCGGAAAGCCGAAGTTCGCCGCGGCCGACCACGTAGTCTGTCCATCGCCATGGTTGACCGTCGCGTTGAAGGCGAGCGTATGACCGCCGCCGAGATCGCGCGTTGCTTCGAGGGCCAGCGTGGCCACGTCATGGCCGGCAGTAAAATCGTTCGAACCGGTATCGAAACTGACCAGTCCGAGCACGCTGAGCGTCCAGTCCTTGCTAGACAGCGGCGGAGCCCACTTGAGGCCAAGCGCGGTATCGCCGGCTCCGCTCACGCTGCCGCTCGCGCCCGGCGCGTGGAAGTCGAGTTCGTTCCATGCCGAGGTGTGCAACTGCAGTTCGAGGTTCGAGCCGATGCCGACGCGAACTTCGGTATCGGCGGTGTAGAAGGTGCTGTGCGCTCCGTCGCCGCTGTCGCGTTCCATGTCGGGCAGGCCCTGTTCCCAGTCGAAGGAACCGGCCGGCAGGACCGACGAGGCGAAGCCGAAGCCGGGGCGGTCGAACGAGGGTGCCGCATCGTCGGCGAAAGCGGACGTCGCGAACGCCAGTCCAAGCGCCGCAGCGCAGGCGCAGCGGAGCAGCATCGCAATCGTCCCTGTGCGTCGTTCGCAACGTGCATGCATCATCGCAATTCCCCCTTGAGCAGGCCGAAGAGCGCAGTATCCGACACTTCACCGTCGACGAGCCAGCGCTCGCGCAGCACCCCTTCGCGCACGAATCCGAGCGCTTCGAGCAACGCACACGAACCCGTATTGCGTGGGTCGGTGTCGGCTTCGATGCGGCGCAGCCCCAGTCCCGCGAAGGCATGCCGCAAGGCCAGCCGCACCGCCTCGCTCGCAAGGCCCCGGCCCCAATGCGCCGGATGCAGCACGTAACCGATCTCCGCGCGCCCCTGTTCGGGCGCGAAAGCGTGCAGGCTGACCGTGCCGATCAGGGCATCATCATCGCCGCGCGCGATGGCCCACGTCAGTCCGCTGCCTGCCGACACGGACCTTGCCTGTCGCGCGAGCCAGGCATCGGCTTGCGCAAGCTCCTTCCACGCCGGCGTACTCCAGTAGCGGACCACCTCGGGCGAGGAGAACAGCGCGAACAGGGCCGCCTGGTCGCCGTCGCGCGGCGCACGCAGGTTCACGCGCTCGCCACGCAGCAGCGGCAAGGCGGTCGCCGGAGGGCCGATGGTGTCGTTCACTTGTTCCCGGATCCTCAGGTTCCGACGAGACCCAGCAGCCGTGCACGATCGACGACGTGCTTGCGGGTTCCGGCGGAGAGCTTCAGGAACAGGTTCTTGACGTGCCACTTCACCGTCTCGTCGCTGATGTCCATCGCGCGCGCGATCTCCTTGTTGGACATGCCCTTGTCGAGCAGGGCGAGGACTTCGGATTCCTTCGCGGTGAGCGGGCCACAGCGGTTCGATGCCGGACGGGAAGCGCTGCCGGCGGGTTGTGGTTGCGGATCCGCGGCCGGCGAGGAAGTGCGCACGATGCGCAGGCCGGTGGTCATGCGGTGCAATTCCGCTGCCATCTGCGCAGCGACCGAATGGATGTCCGGGACGAGGCGCGCATTGCCGCCGATCTCCGCGAGGCCATGCGCTTCGGCGAGCAGAGACATGGCCTGCGGTTCGCCGCGCAGGCGCATCAGCACCGCGCGCAGAACCTTCGCCATCAGCGCGTCGCGGCGGCGATGCAATTGCGCGGCGCAGTCGTCGGCGACCTGCAAGTGTCCCTCGGCGGCATCGAAATCGCGACGTGCGAGCGCGACGTGGGTCTTAGCGAGCGCTGCGGTCAGCCGGTACTGTGGCAGATAGGGCAGGAATTCCTCGCGTTCGAATTCCGGCGCCAGCGCATCGAGTTGGCCGACCAGTCGATCGACCGTGTCCGTGCAGGCACGTGGCGCATGGATGCGGATCTGCGTGGCGAGGCAGTACATGCTCAGGCGCGGCAGGCACCGGCGCTCGGCGAGCGAAGCCATGCTGTCGACCAGGATCAGCGCGCGACGCTCGTCGCCCTGGCTCAGCGCGACGTAGGTCAGCGTGCGGTAGGCGAGCAGGATTGCGTCCGGAAATCCGGTGCGTTCGATCACGTCGAGCCGATTCGCCAGCAGCGCCTGCGCGGCAGCGGGCTGGTCGCGATCGACCATCGACGCGGCGAGCGTCGCAGCGAACATGCTGGCGACCATGCTGCGTCGTCCCGAGACGCGTTCGGCCTGCAGCAGCGCGGGGCGCAGCACTGCTTCGGCCTGCACCGGATCGCCTTCCCAGATGTGGGTCATGGCGAGCAGGTTCGTACGGTACGACAGGGCGAGCATCGCCGAATCGCCGTATTTGTCGTACGGCGCGTTGGCGAGGATGCGGCGCGCGACCTCGGGGTGGCCGGTGTGCAGTTGCAGGTTCGCCTGGCCGTTGCGGTAGGCAAGCGCGCAGACCGGCTCGGTGACGCAGGCCGGAACATCGGGCCAGCGCGCGAAGATGCCGGGCACGAGGCCGATGTGGTCCGAGTAGCCGGTCGCGCTCGAAGCCACCAGCGCGGCGATGAATTGTGTGGCCGGTTCGACGGACGGATCGGCGAGCACTTCGCGTGCGACTTCGAAGGCCTGCGCATTGCCTTCGCCGAGTGCGGTCACCCATGCGGCGATCAGCCGCAGGTGGGTGTCCTTCGCGATGCTTTCCGGAGGAATGCGCTGCAGCCAGGCTTGCGCCTCGGCGAACTTGCCCTGCGTGCGCAGCGTCCACAACGATTGCACCGCATAGTCGTGCGCGAGGTTCTC
>DATHOV010000459.1:0-7414 GCA_035484515.1 Lysobacteraceae bacterium | reverse complement strand
GTCCGAGCGTGCCGATGCCGACCGGCACCGAGATCGCCTTGCCGCAATCTGGTCGCGAACAACACCGGCAAGGCGATCTCGGTTCCTTCGACGGTGAGTGCGTCGTAAATCTTCGGCACGCTCTCGCGTGCGAACTCGACGTCGACGACCGCGCCGATGATCTGTACGACTTTGCCCTGGTTCATGGGTGTTCCTTTACTCGTGAATTCGATGGTTCGGATGTGATGCGAAAAATTTTCAGAACAGGCGCTTGCCGTCGACGGTCACGCTGACGACGGTCACCTCGACCGCGACGACCATCAGGCGTCCATCACGCTCGCCGAAGGTCTCGACCTGGTCGGAAACCGTGGTCACCGACTTGCCGCTGTCGATCTGGGAATCGGTCGCCTGCAGCTTCGCGGTCGCCTTGCCGTCCTGGATCGTCACCATCGGCGTGGTGGACTTGTACACCTCGTTGGAACCTTCGGCCTTCGCCTTGGCCTGGTCGTCCAGATACTGCTTGCGCGTCATCGTCTGCTGCTGCGTGCCACCGTCGGGCGCCGGAGAGGTGGCATGGAAAACGCAGTCGGCCGCCAGATACGAATTCGCCTTGTCGTTGTCGTTCGCCCTCGCAGCGGCCTCGATGGCATTGGCGACCGTCTGCACCGACTGCTCGGTGACCGGCACGCCGGCCGCGGCAGCGCAAAGCGCAGACGCGGAACCCGCAAGTGCGATCACGACGAGAAGTCTGCGCATGGTCGTTCGTTCCTCCTCAAACCGCCGCCGCGCCGCCGACGATCTCGGAAATCTCCTGCGTGATCGCGGCCTGGCGGGCCTTGTTGTAGATGAGGTTCAGCGTGCCGATCAGCTTGTTCGCGTTGTCCGAGGCGGCCTTCATCGCGACCATGCGCGCGGCGTGTTCGGAGGCGATGTTCTCGAGCACGGCCTGGTACACCAGCGACTCGATGTAGCGGGTCATCACCTGGTTGAGGACGACGTCGGCCTCGGGCTCGTAGATGTAGTCCCAGTCGTGGCGGTTCTGCAGCGATTCCGATACGGGCAGCGGGAGGAGCTGCTCGATCGTGGCCTTCTGCGTCATCGTGTTGACGAACTCGTTGTTGCAGAGCTCGACGCGGTCGATGCGGCCATCGCTGTAGGCGTCGAGCATGACCTTGATCACGCCGATCAGCTGTTCCAGTTGCGGCTTCTCGCCGAGGTGGCTGACCGAACCGGTCATGTGCACCTTGAGGCGGCGGAAGAATGCGGTCGCCTTCTGGCCGATGCAGACCACGTCGACTTCGACGCCCTTCTCCTGCCAGGCGCGCATGTCGGCGAGGATCTTGCGGAACAGGCCCGAGTTCAGCGCGCCGGCGAGGCCGCGGTCGGTGGACACGACGATGTAGCCGATCCGCTTGACCTGCTTGCGCTCGATCATGAAGGGATGCCGGTACTCGGCATTCGCCTGCGAGATGTGGCCGATCATCTGCTTCATCAGGCGCGCGTAGGGCCGCGAGGCCTTCATGCGTTCCTGCGCCTTGCGGATCTTCGATGCCGAGACCATTTCCAGCGCACGCGTCACCTTGCGGGTGTTCTGCACCGACTTGATCTTGGTTTTGATTTCGCGGCCGCCAGCCATCGTCTATCCCGGGTGTCAGTCTTGCGTGGAAATCAGTAGCTGCCGGACGCCTTGAACTCGCCGATGCCTTTCTTGAACGCGCCTTCGATCTCGTCGTTCCAGTCGCCGCTGTCGACGATCCGATCCATCAGCGCGCCCTGGGTGTTGGCGAAATGCGCGTGCAGGCCCTCTTCGAAGGCAAGGATCTTGTTCATCGGCACGTCGTCCATGTAGCCCTTGTCGACCGCGTAGATCGACAGCGACATCTGCGCGATCGACATCGGCGCGTACTGCTTCTGCTTCATCAGTTCGGTGACGCGCTGACCACGCTCGAGCTGCTTGCGGGTCGCCTCGTCGAGGTCGGACGCGAACTGCGCGAACGCCGCCAGCTCGCGGTACTGGGCGAGCGCGATACGGATGCCGCCCGAAAGCTTCTTCATGATCTTGGTCTGCGCCGCGCCGCCGACGCGCGAGACCGAGATGCCGGCGTTCACGGCCGGGCGGATGCCGGCGTTGAACAGGTCGGTCTCGAGGAAGATCTGGCCGTCGGTGATCGAGATCACGTTGGTTGGAACGAACGCGGACACGTCGCCGGCCTGGGTCTCGATGATCGGCAGCGCGGTCAGCGAGCCGGTCTTGCCCTTGATGGCGCCTTCGCTGAACTTCTCGACGTACTCCTCGTTGACGCGCGCGGCGCGCTCGAGCAGACGCGAGTGGAGATAGAACACGTCGCCCGGATACGCTTCGCGGCCCGGCGGGCGGCGCAGCAGCAGGGAGATCTGGCGGTAGGCGACGGCCTGCTTGGAAAGATCGTCGTAGATGATCAGGGCGTCTTCGCCGCGGTCGCGGAAGTACTCGCCCATCGTGCAGCCCGAATAGGCCGCGACGTACTGCATCGCGGCCGATTCGGACGCCGAGGCGGCGACCACGATCGTGTGCGCCATCGCGCCGTTCTCTTCGAGCTTGCGCACCACGTTGGCGATCGAGCTGTTCTTCTGCCCGATGGCGACGTAGACGCATTTGATGCCCTTGCCCTTCTGGTTGATGATCGCGTCGATCGCCAGCGCGGTCTTGCCGGTCTGGCGATCGCCGATGATCAGCTCGCGCTGGCCGCGGCCCACCGGGATCATCGCGTCGACCGACTTGTAACCGGTCTGCACCGGCTGCGACACCGACTTGCGCCAGATCACGCCCGGGGCGACCTTCTCGACCGGAGCGCTGAGCTTGGCGTCGATCGCGCCCTTGCCGTCGATCGGCTCGCCGAGCGCGTTGACGACGCGGCCAAGGAGTTCCGGGCCGATCGGCACTTCCAGGATGCGGCCGGTGGTCTTGGCGTTGTCGCCTTCGCGCAGGTGCTGGTAGTCGCCGAGGACCACCGCGCCGACCGAGTCGCGCTCGAGGTTCAGTGCGAGCGCGAACGTGTTGTTCGGCAACTCGATCATCTCGCCCTGCATCGCGTCGGCGAGGCCGTAGACGCGCACGATGCCGTCGGACACCGAGGTGATGGTGCCTTCGTTGCGCGCTTCGGAGGCCAGCTTGACCTTCTCGATGCGGTTCTTGATCAGTTCGCTGATTTCGGACGGGTTGAGCTGGGTGGTTGCCATGTTCGGTTTCCTTGGTCGTGCGTCGCGAGGTGCGGCGCGCGGATGATTCGATAGGAATGGATCTTTCGGTGATGGGAGCCGGCGGCGCTCAATGCGCCAGTGCCGATTCCAGCCGTGCCAGCTTGTTGCGCAACGAACCGTCGATGACCACGTTGCCGGCGTCGATCACGGCACCACCGATCAGCTCGGGGTCCACCGCGGTGACGACTTCGACTTCGCTGCCCAGGCGCTTGACCAGGGCGGCGCGCAGCTTGGCGAGTTCACCGGCATCCAGCGGCGTGGCCGAGGTGATCTTCGCCTTGACGACGCGTTCGGCTTCGGCGCGCAAAGCGGCGAAGATCGCGGCGATGTCCGGCAGCAACGCCATGCGGCCGTTGTCGGCCAGCACGGACAGGAACTGCACGAAGACCGGATCGGGCGCGCCCGGCGGCGAAACCAGCGCCACCGCTTCGTCCACCGACAGGCCGGGATGGCCGAGCAGCGATTGCACGCGCGCGTCGAGCGCGATCTGTGCGGCGAAACCCAGGCGGATCGACCACATCGGCAACGCGCCGTGCGAGCGCGCCAGCGCGAACGCGGCACGCGCATACGGTCGGGCGAGGGTCAGCGAGCTGCTCATCCGAGCTCAGCCGCGAGTTCGTCGAGCAGCGCCTTGTGCGCGTTCGGATCGATCTCGCGCTTGAGCAGGCGCGAAGCGCCGGCCACGGCCAGCGAGGACACCTGCCTGCGCAGTTCCTCGCGGGCGCGGTTGGCCTCGACGTCGATCTCGGCCACGGCGAGCGCCTTCTGCTTGCCGGCCTCGGCGATCGCCTCGTTCTTGGCGGCGTCGATGATCTGGTTCGCACGGGCATGCGCCTGGTCGATGATCTCGTTCGCCTTGGTCCGCGCATCGCGGACGAGGGCGTTGACCTGCTCCTCGGCCTTCTCGAGCTCGGTCCGGCTGCGGTCGGCCGCGGCCAGGCCTTCGCCGATGCGCTGCGCGCGCTCATCCATCGCCTTCATCAGCGGCGGCCAGATGAACTTCATCGTGACCCAGATGAGGATCGCGAAGACGATCATCTGGGCGAACAGGGTTGCGTTGATGTTCACGGCTACTTCCTCGAAGCGAAGCTATGCGACGGGATCAGTGAGCGGCAGCGGCGAGGTGCGCGGCGACGACCTTGGCCGAGAACGGATCGACGAACGTCAGGTACATCGCGATGCCCACGCCGATGATCGGAATCGCGTCGATCAGGCCGACCAGCAGGAACATCTTGCCCTGCAGCATCGGGACCAGCTCCGGCTGGCGCGAGGCGCCCTCGAGGAACTTGCCGCCCATCAGGCCCATGCCGATCGCGGCGCCGATGCCGCCGAGGCCGAGCATGAGTGCGGCCGCGAGCGCGGTCAGTCCTTCAACGGATGCCAATGCGGTGATGTCCATCTTTGCTCCTTACTTGCAGTGAGTTGAAAACAGCGGATTGAGGAAACGGCGGATGCGTCGGTGGTGCACGTCAATGATGATCCGCGGCCATCGCCATGTAGACGACGGTCAGGGTCATGAAGATGTAGGCCTGCAGCGAAATGATCAGGATGTGGAACAGGGTCCATGCCGTGGCCAGCAGGATTTGCGAATAACCGCCAGCGCCGGCCAGCGGAATCAACCCGAACACGCCTGCCAGCGGGATGCCGAGCACCAACGCCAGCGCAAGCAGGGGCTTGCCGCGCGCGAACAGGAATACCGTCAGGACCATGGCGGCTGCGGCAGCCAGCAGCCAGCCCCAGTTCGTCGGTGTGGACAGCTCGGGCGCGCCCAGACCCAGAGTGAAGCTGGCAAGCAGGATGAAGATCATCTCGCCCGCGTACATGTTGCCGAACAGTCGCAGGCCGAGGCTGATCGGCTTTGCCAGTTCTTCCACGCACTTGAGCAGGAAGTTGACCGGCATCATCCACTTGCCGAACGGATGGAACAGGAATTCCGAGGCGACGCCACCGAAGCCCTTGGCGACGAAGCTGTAGCCGAATGCAACGAGGAAGACCGTGAGCGACATGCCGATCGAAACGTTCGGATCGGTCGACGGCACCGTGCGCAGGTGGTCGACGCCGACCAGGCTCGCGGCCTTCGGGAGGAGGTCGACCGGCAGCATGTCCATGAAGTTCATCATGAACACCCAGAAGCCGACCAGCAAAGTCATCGGCGCCACGAAACGGGCTCCGTGGTGGTAGGCGTCCTTGACCTGGCTGTCGACGAACTCGACGCACATCTCGATGAAGTTCTGCCACTTGCCGGGCACGCCGCTGGTGGCCTTGCCGGCCGCGACACGGAACATCACCACGAAGATCAGCGCGAGCAGGACCGAGAAGAACATGGAGTCCAGGTGGACCACCCAGAAGCCGGTGGCTTCCGGATCGATCTTCCACGTGTGCAGATCCAACTTGAGGTTGGTCAGGTGGTGGAGGATGTAACCGCTGGTGCCTTCGCTGCCTTCCGCCGCCATGTCCAGTTTCCGATCCAGAAAATGCCGCTCGCTCAAACGCCCTTGTGTCCCGCGACCGCCAGCACGACCCAGTTCATGGCCAGGCAGGCCACGCAGGTCAGCATGAGCGGCGCGAAATGCTCGCCGAACAATTTCGCGCCGATGAAGAACAGCAGCGCGGTCAACAACAGTTTCGCCAGTTCCGCCCGGTAGAACGTTCCGAGGACCTGCCTGGCTTCCGCCACCCGTCCCAGCCCCGCGACCCGCACCGCGAAATACAGCGCCGGCACGATCGCGATGGCGCCACCGAACATCGCCGCGAATGCAGCCGGGCCGCCACTGGTCGTCCAGACGACCAGAACCGCCAGCGCAGTCGTCAGCGCCTGGGCCCCGCACAGCACCCAGGCCGGTGAAACACCACGCAAATCCACTTCGTCACCCCTTGCCAAGACAGGCCGCTCGGGCGACCGCGACATCATCGGGATGGCGCGATCGAAATCGGTCCCGCCTAGCCGCAGAAGTATAGCAGCCGGCCAAATTGACGGGCAACCCGAGGCCGGGGAAGGGGTCAGGGGCGAATTTTTCGCCGGCCGTCTTCGGCCCATGCCATTGTCTGGCGACACCCTGGGCCTTTCCCGCGCCAAGCGCCTTGCCGAAGAGTCGACCACACGACGGCGCGCGAACCGGGCTTCGGGACGATCGTCCAGGAATCGGAAATCCCGGCACGCTCTTCCATGCGCGGGGAAAAAATCCGCAGGGGGCAGGTCCGTGCACGGATATCCCGATTGCTTTCCTGCACGCACGGGTTTGCCGCATCCATGAAAAGTCCCTGCTGCACCATGCATGGAAACCGTGGATGCATCCGGAAAGCCCGATACCCCATGCAGGAGACCTGCGCGTGCATGCGGAAGACCTCGGCATGCATGCGGAAGACCTGCGCATGCACGCGGAAGACTCCGGCATGCATGCGGCAGGACCCGTGCAGGACGCAAAGGATCGCCGCATGGACACGCAGGAACCATGCATGCATGCGGAGGATTTCCGCAAGGATGCGGGAAACCTGGTACAGGATGATTGCGCTTCATGACCGGAAGCAAAGGCCGCTCGTGCCCTTCGCGAAACCCCTTGTGTCCGGTCTTTTTCCTCCCGCATCCGGCAAGCGGGAAGAAACAAGGATGCTTCTTCCTCCGGCGTGGTGAGTCCGGCGATGACACCGCGCACACCTTTCCCGTTCGCGGACCAGCGGCCGGCGTCCGTGCATATGCGCGCCGGACTCGTCCATGAGGACGGAACGCGATCGTCAACAGGCGAAAAAAGGGATCAGGGTGAAGTTTTTCGTGCCGGGAAGTGGCTTGTGCCGAACGTTCCCGGCGAAAAATCCACTCTGATCCATTTCCACCAATGGCGGTTGTGGTTTCGCGGCCGTCCTGCAAGCGCACTTTCCAAAGGCAAAGCCACGCGAGGCCAAGACCCAAGCAACCTCAATATCAAGATCAAGAGCGTTTCGCGCTATCGCGCGAGTTACGTTCTCTTTCGGCGCAAAGATCAAGCGCTGAAAGCAACAGCGAGAAGCCAAGAGCAACAGCAGGAGCACCAGCGTTGGCTCTCGGGCTCTTGCTTCGCTGCTCCTGCTCTTCCGCTCTTGCGCCGTAAAGCGAGCCGAGCACCGCAGGAAACAGGGGGAGCAAGGCGCGCCTGTCTGAGGGCCATGGATGGCCCGAGTTCGCGCCGGCCCCCTCTTTCCGAGGAGCGCAGGGCACCGC
>DATHOV010000458.1:0-3664 GCA_035484515.1 Lysobacteraceae bacterium | reverse complement strand
ACTGATGGCCACGCCCAACAACATCGCCGCCTCGCCAGTCGCCGAGCGCCTGTACCGCAAGCGCAGCGTCACCAACGCGATCGCGCTCGCCTTCGCCGGAATCGCCACCCTGCTCGGCCTGTTCTTCCTCGCCTGGATCCTGTGGACCACGCTGAGCAAGGGCTTCGGCGCGATCAATCCCGGCCTGTTCACCAAGATGACCCCGCCGCCCGGCGAGAAGGGCGGCCTGCTCAACGCGATCGCAGGTACCGTGCTGCTGAGCTTCATGGGCATCGCGATCGCCACCCCGATCGGCATCGCCGCCGGCACCTATCTCGCCGAATACGCGAAACTCAGAACGTTCGGCGAGACCGTGCGCTTCATGAACGACATCCTGCTGTCCGCGCCGTCGATCGTGCTCGGCATGTTCGTCTACACCCTGGTGGTGTTGCCGACCGGCAAATATTCGGCCATCGCCGGCGGCGTCGCGCTCGCGCTGATCGCGCTGCCGGTGATCGTGCGCACATCCGACGAGATGCTGCGCCTGGTGCCCGGCGCGATGCGCGAGGCCGCGCTCTCGCTCGGCGTTCCGCAATGGAAGGTCACCGTGCAGGTGCTCTACCGCTCGGCGTTGCCCGGCATCACCACCGGCGTGCTGCTGGCGCTCGCCCGCATCACCGGCGAGACCGCACCGCTGCTTTTCACCGCGTTCGGCAACCAGTACTGGAGCATGAACCCGACCAAGCCGATCGCCTCGTTGCCGGTCGTCGTCTACCAGTATGCACAGGCACCCGACGAAGGCTGGAACCAGCTGGCTTGGGCCGGCGCGCTGCTGATCACCCTGTTCGTCCTGCTGCTGTCGATCCTCGCCCGCGGCATCCTTCTGCGCAACAAGGCCAGCAATGAATAGTCCCCGCATGAGCGTCGCCCCGACCGTCTCCGCCTCGATGCAGGCCGTGGCGGCGCTGAACAAGCCAAAGATGTGTTCGCGCGACCTGACCTTCTTCTACAACGGCCACGAGGCGCTGCACGGCATCAACCTCGACATCGCCGAGGGCCGCGTCACCGCGCTGATCGGCCCGTCCGGCTGCGGCAAGTCGACCCTGCTGCGCATCTTCAACCGCATCTACTCGATCTATCCCGGCCTGGAGGCGAAGGGCCAGGTGATGCTGGACGGCGAAAACATCCTCGACCCGCGCTACTCGCTCAACCGGCTGCGCAGCAAGGTCGGCATGGTGTTCCAGAAGCCGGTGCCGTTCCCGATGTCGATCTACGACAACATCGCTTACGGCATCCGCCACTACGAGAAGCTCTCGAAGGCCGACATGGACGCGCGCGTCGAGCAGGCGCTGCGCCAGGGCGCTCTGTGGGAGGAGGCCAAGGACAAGCTCAAGCGCAGCGCGCTGGGCCTTTCCGGCGGCCAGCAGCAACGCCTGTGCATCGCTCGCGCGGTGGCGCTCAAGCCGGAAGTGCTGTTGCTCGACGAGCCGACCTCGGCACTCGACCCGATCGCCACCGGCAAGATCGAACAGCTCGTCGCGGAGCTGAAGTCCGAGTTCACCATCGCGATCGTCACCCACAACATGCAACAGGCCGCACGCGTGTCGGACTACACCGCCTTCATGTACCTGGGCGAGCTGATCGAATTCGGCGAAACGCAGACGATGTTCACCAACCCGACGAAGAAGCAGACCGAGGATTACATTACGGGCAGATTCGGCTGAAATTTTTCGCTTGCGATGCGACTTAACGTCACATCGCGAAAAATTTCAGGCCGCAGGCAGGATGCCGCAGGCGGGACTCACTCAGCGAGCGCAGGATGCGCGAGCTCAGTGAGAATCCAGCCGAAGATCAGAACACGTGCCATACCGTTTCCAACCCAAGGTCTCATTTCCAGACGCACCAGGATAAGCATCGCGACATCGAACCATCGCCTGCATCCCCAAGGGGGAGCGGAAAACAACAGAACCAGAGAACCCATGAACGCCACCCCCAACGAACACATCGTCAAGAGCTTCGACACCGAGCTGCACCGCCTGACCGGCGAGATCGTGCGGATGGGCGAGATCTCCGTCACCCAGATCGAGGCGTCGATGGACGTGCTCGAGCGCCGCGACAGCCGCGCCGCCGAGCGCGTGGTCCACAACGACGACGCGATCGACGAGCTCGAGGCCACCGTCAGCCACGACGTGGTCAAGCTGCTGGTGATGCGCTCGCCGGTCGCGCGCGATCTGCGCGAGGTACTGGCCGCGCTGCGCATCGCATCGGACATCGAGCGCATCGGCGACTACGCGGCGAACATCGCCAAGCGCTCGCTCGCGCTGAACCTCGCGCCACCCGTCGCCCAGGCCCGCGGCCTGCCGGGGCTGGCCGAACTCGCCTGCGAACTGGTCCGCGAAGTCATCGCCGCCTACAGCGACCGCGATGCCGAGCGCGCGATCGCCGCGCGTGCGCGCGACGCCGAACTCGACACGCTCTATACCGGCCTGTTTCGCGAACTGCTCACCTACATGATGGAAGACCCGCGCCAGATCACCTCGTGCACGCATCTGCTGTTCATGGCCAAGAACATCGAGCGCATCGGCGACCACGCCACCAACATCGCCGAGAACGTATGGTTCCTCGTCCACGGCGACGAGGTCATGCCCGTGCGCGAGAAGCGCGACTTCACCAGCATGCAGGGGTGAGGAGCCGCGTTTACGAGATGCCATGAATGGCATCTCGTGCGGCGACGAACGCCCGGAGCAGGAGCGAAGGGCCGGGTTGCTTAGTGAGGCCTGGAGGGCCGAAGTTAGCAACGGCAGAGATGCCATGAATGGCATCTCGTGCGGCGACGAACGCCCGGAGCAGGAGCGACTGCGCACGTCGGGAACGTGCGCGAACGGCGCAGCCGGCCCGGAAGGGTGAGCGCCATGGATGGTGCGAATAAAGGCCGGCCGTCATCTCACGATGACGACTTGGTGAGGCCTGGAGGGCCGAAGTTAGCAAAAGCCGAGATGCCATTCATGGCATCTCGTACAACGGCGAACATCAAGAGCAGGACGCATAGCACGTCACGCAATTGAAAGACGCGGCCGACAACATTCGGCCTGCTATCCTGTCTGCATGACGGAAGCAGGCACCACCCAGGCGCGCATGGCGCAGCGATTCCGCGGCTTCCTGCCGGTCGCGGTGGACGTGGAGACCGGCGGCTTCGACTGCAACCGGCACGCGCTCCTCGAAATCGCGGCGCAACCGATCCTGATCGACGACGAAGGCTGGCTCTCGCCCGGCACGATGACCAGCACGCACGTGATTCCCTATCCGGGCTCGCAGATCGATCCGAAGGCGCTGGAAATCACCGGCATCGTTCCCGACCATCCCTTCCGCGCGGCGCGCGAGGAACGTGCCGCGCTCGACCACGTGTTCGCGCCGATCCGCGCCGCGGCCAAGGAAGCCGGTTGCCAGCGCGCGATCCTGCTCGGCCACAACGCGTTCTTCGACCTCGGTTTCGTCAACGCCGCGGTCGCGCGCACGGGCCACAAGCGCAATCCGTTCCATCCCTTCAGCACCTTCGACACCGTCACCCTCGCCGGCATGGCCTACGGCCAGACCGTGCTCGGCCGCGCCGTGCAGGCCGCCGGCCTGGACTGGAACAACGACGAGGCGCATTCGGCGGTATACGACACCGACCGCACGGCACGAC
>DATHOV010000457.1:0-17396 GCA_035484515.1 Lysobacteraceae bacterium | reverse complement strand
GAACACAGCGCGTAGCCCACTACACCAATCTTTCGCCAGGACACTACAGATTTCGTGTCAGCGCCCGCGCCGAGACCGGAGTCTGGAGCCCCGAGGAAGCCACACTTGGCTTCGATCTGGATCCGCAGTTCTACCAGACATGGTGGTTTCGCCTGCTGTGCGGGCTCGCTGGCATATCGCTGTTGTGGGGCGCCTACCGCCTGCGCGTCGGATGGCTGCATGCGCGAGCCGCGGTCATGGAAGAACGTCAGCGCATCGCGCGCGAAATCCACGACAGCCTCGCACAAGGCCTGAGCGGCATCATGTTCCAGACCGAGGCAGCGCTGCTCACCATGCCCCCGGGTGTTGCGGCCAAGCGCGTGACTTCCGCGCGCGATCTCGCGAAGAGCAGCCTGGATGACGCGCGCTACTCGGTTCTCGATCTGAGCCTGCCCGTGCTTGACCAGAAGAACCTGGCGGAGTCGATTCCATCGATGGCCCGACAACTTGCCCACGGACGGGTGGACGACCTGGAAATCAATTTCTCCGGTAACGCGTTTGCCACGCGCCCGGAAGCGAATCACCATATCGTGATGATCGCCCAGGAGGCGATCTCCAATGCCATCCAGCATGGCCATGCCCGGACGATTGCCATCAAGCTCGCTTACCTGCCCGACGGTTTGCGGTTGTCGGTGTCGGACGACGGGTCTGGATTCACTCCGAATGCAGCCGCGCAGCCGGGCGCGCGCGGCTATGGAATGAGAAACATGCGTCATCGCGCAAAGCGCCTTGGTGCGGCCCTGGAGGTCTCGAGCGAAGTGGGAAAGGGAACGCAGATCGCGTTGCGCGTTCCCAGACTGGGTGGGCTCAAGAAGGCGTGGTTCAGTTTGCTCGGAAAGGATATCGCAAGGATCGACGGATGAACGTTTTGCCGAATATCACCGTGCTCGTGGTGGACGATCATCCGCTGGTCCGCGACGGGATCAGCGCGATCGTCGATCACCAGGACGACCTGGAAGTCGTTGGCCAGGCAGCCAATGCATCCGAAGCGATCGCGCTGTTCGAGTCGCTCGCTCCCGATGTCACCCTGGTTGACCTTGGGCTTCCGGATATTGGCGGGATCGAACTGATCGCGACCCTGCACGCGAAGTCGGCGACTGCCCGCTTCATCGTGCTCACGGCCAACGCCGGCGGCGGCGAAATCGCGAAGGCCCTGCACGCGGGTGCGCACGCATACCTCTTCAAGAACGGGCCATCGACCGAATTGCTGACTGCGATCCGTGCCGTATCCACCGGCGGACGCTACCTGTCCGATGCGGTGGGTCACCTTGCCGAGACGGCCGCAGCGAGGCCGGAACTTACGGCACGCGAACTGGAAGTCCTCAAGTGGATCGTCCGCGGCCACAGCAATGCACAGATCGCCGACGAACTGAGCGTCGTGGAAGACACGGTCAAGTCCCACGTCAAGAACATCCACATGAAACTGGGTGTGAGCTCCCGGAGCAAAGCCGCGGCGCTCGGTCTCAAATTCGGTCTGGTGCGATCGGACGAGATGTAGCAAGCCGTTGGCTGCGCTCGCAGGTACCGGGACCGGGTGCTCCCGGAGAACCGCCGATGGCGACAACCCTATGCGCCGCAATCCCTCGGCAAGGTCATGCTGAACCGGGTTTCGTCGGTGACGGAAGAATCCAGCATCACGTTGCCACCATGCGCCTGCGCGATTTGCTGGGCGATATACAGGCCCAGCCCCAGGCCTGCAGCAGAATTTGCGCTGACCATTCCGCTGCGGAATGGATCGAAGAGGTGGATACGATTCTCCACGGGAATCACTCCCCGGTTTGCGACCGACAACATCACCCGGCTTGCTGCGTCGCCGTCGAGGCAGACCACGACCGGCGCGCCGGGATCGCCATGCTGCAGGGCATTGCCGATCAGGTTGGATGCGACCTGCGCGAGCCGTCCCCGATCCCAGACGCCCGACAGGTCGCCCTTCTGCCGCACCTCGATGCGGCGATGCGGACGCGCCGTCTGCTGTTCGAGCACCACGGCTCCGACGATTTCGCCCAGGTCGCAAGGCTCGCGCAGCAGAAGTATCCCGCCGGCGAGCCGGGCCCGGACGAGATCGAGCAGGTCGTTGATCATGCGGCTCATCCGCCAGCCGCTGGACAAGATGCCTTGCGCAATCCGCGTCAGCTGTTCGTCCCCCTGGTGACTCTTCAGCAGATCGGCCGCGGTCAGGATGGTCGCCAGCGGGTTGCGCAGGTCGTGCGCAAGCACCGCCACGAACATCTCGTTGAGGCGCAACGCTTCGGTGCGATGACTCAACTCCTCGGCGATCATCGTTTTCTGACGATGCAACTGGAAGAAGACCTCCGCCTTGGCCTTCAGCACGTGCACGTCCACGGGCTTGTGGATGAAGTCCACGGCGCCCCTCTCGTAGCCCTTGAACACACGACGCCGGTCGTGGGTTCCGGCGGTGAGGAAGATGATCGGGATGTCGCGCGTGCGTTCCCTGCCGCGCATCAATTCGGCGAGCTCGAATCCATCCATGCCGGGCATTTGCACGTCGAGCAGCGCGAGCGCGATGTCGTCGTTGGCCAACAGCAGTTCCAGCGCTTCGGGGCCGGAAGCCGCCTGCAGGATATGCACGTCGTCGGACCGCAGCAGGGCCGACGTGGCGAGCAGGTTTTCCTGCAGGTCGTCCACGATGAGGCAGTTCACGGGGTGCGAATCGATCCGGGAATCGGGAGTACGGTTTGCGATCATGTGGGTCCTTCCACGTCGAGCGTCGACAAGAGCTGGGCAATCCGGCCCAGTGGCAGGGAAAAAGCCTGCGGGCAGCGTCGCAGCGCCTCGGCGGGCATCATCGAAGACACCGCTTCGGCAGGTTCCTGGACGATCGCCGTGCCGCCGGCATTGCAGACCGTCTGCAGTCCGCGCGACCCGTCGTCGTTCGCACCGGTGAGCACGATGGCCAGCAGGCGCTGGCCGTAGATATCGGCCGCCGACTCGAACAATACGTCGATCGATGGCCGCGAAAAGCACACGGCATCGTCCACGGACAACGCGAGCGACGGCCCACGCTCGACCAGCAGATGGTAGTCGGGCGGCGCGAAGTACAGTGCGCCGCGCGCGGCGTTCTCCTTGTCCTGCGCTTCGGACACGGGCACGGCGCAGCGCTCCGAAAACAGGGAGGTCAGCAGACTCGGGCGCTCGCGCGGAAGATGCAGCACGACCAGGACCGTGGCGCGCATGCGGGCAGGCAATGCCGGCAACAGCCGCGACAACGCTTCGGTACCCCCTGCCGAGGCTCCGACCACGATCGCGTCGAACCGACTGCCAAGGGATGCGGGGGCATCCATCATCGAATCCTCTGATAGATCCGGTCTTCGCGGACCGCTTCGGAAAAGTCGTCCGCGTGCCCGGAGAATCGTAGCGATTCCTTCGCGCCGATGCCCAGGAAGCCCTTGCGGCACAACGCTTCGTGGAACAGGCCGATCGCGCGGTCCTGCAGCTGGCGGTTGAAATAGATCAACACGTTCCTGCAGGAGATGAGCTGGACCTCGGCGAACACACTGTCGGTGGCCAGGCTGTGGTCGGAGAAGACGATGTGGTTGCGGAAACGCCGGTCGAAGACGGCGCGGTCGTACGCCGCGGTGTAGTGCTCCGACAGCGAGCTGTGGCCCCCGGACCTGCGGTGGTTCTCGGAAAAACCGGCGATGCGATCGAGCGCGTACACGCCGCTCTCGGCCACCTTGAGCGCGCGCGCGTTGATGTCGGTCGCGTAGATGAGGCTGCGATCGAGCAATCCTTCCTCGTGCAGCAGGATCGCCAGCGAATAAGCCTCCTCTCCCGTGCTGCAGCCTGCGACCCACAGCTTCAGCGAGGGATAGGTGCGAAGAATCGGCACGATCTTCTTGCGCAGCGCGAGGAAATAGGAGGGGTCGCGGAACAACTCGCTGACCTGCACCGTCAGGTAGTCCAGCAGGGCCGGAAACGCCGCTGGATCGTGCAGCACCCTGTCCTGCAGCTGGGAAAGCGTTCCGCAGTCGAACCGCGACATCGCCGTTGCCAGCCGGCGCTTGAGCGAGGCCAACGCGTACCCGCGGAAGTCGTAGTGGTACTTGAGGAAGACGGCATCGATCAGCAGCTGCAACTCGATGTCCGCGACGCGCGATGGCGATGACATCGGGCTATCCTGGATTCCGCCGTCGCACCCGCCCGGCGGTGCGGGTCGTGCATCCGGGTGCGTAGCGCCTCGCGTCCATGGGGTGGATCTCCGGAATTCCATCATCTCGAACCAGGACACGACCGCGGCCGAAGCCCGAAGCGGACGACAGCGGGATCCCGGATCACCGCTTCGGCATCCAGACGCGCACCAGCGAAAGCAGTTTCTCGACGTCGAGCGGCTTGGCGATGTAGTCGTTGGCGCCTGCGGCGATGCACTTCTCCTGGTCGTCCTTCATCGCCTTGGCGGTGAGCGCGATGATCGGCAGGCGCTTCCATTCGGGATGCTTGCGGATCTCGCGCATCGCGGTGAAGCCGTCCATCTCCGGCATCATGATGTCCATCAGAACCAGGTCGATGGCCGCGGCGCCGGGCTTGGCCGCATTCACGAGCGCTTCGAGCGCCTCGCGTCCGTTGCGCGCGATCTCGACCTTCACGCCCTTGGGCTCGAGCACGCTCGATACAGCGAACACGTTGCGCACGTCGTCCTCGACGACCAGCACACGCTTGCCCTCCAGGGCCGCCTCGCGGTCGCGCGCCACCTGCAGCATGCGCTGCGCTTCCTTCGGGAGCTTCGATTCGACCTGGTGCAGGAACAGGGTGACTTCGTCCAGCAACCGCTCGGGCGAGCGCGCGTCCTTGACGATGATCGAGCGCGAATAGCGGCGCAGTGCCTGCTCTTCGCCCGCGGTCAGCAGGCGACCGGTATAGACGATGACCGGCGGGAACGCGACGTCTTCCTGGGTGGACATCTTCTCCAGCAATTCGAGGCCGCTCATGTCCGGCAGGTTCAGATCCATGACCACGCAATCGAACGTGGTCGTCGCCAACTGCTGCAGCGCCTGACCGCCCGTTCTGACCGCGGTGATCGACACATCGGGATTGCCGAGCAGGCGCCCGAGGCTTTCGCGTTGACGCGCGTCGTCCTCGATGACCAGCAATCGCCTGACCTGCTGCGAAAACGTCTGCTCGAGGCGTTCGAGCGCATCGACGATCTGTTCGCGCTTGACCGGCTTGAGCGCATAGCCGACCGCGCCCAGTTCGAGCGCCTCGTGCGCATAGTCGGCGACCGACAGGACGTGCACCGGGATGTGCCGGGTCGCCGCCTTGTGCTTGAGCTGGTCGAGCACGCCCAGGCCCGAATGGTCCGGAAGGTTGACGTCGAGCAGGATCGCGCTGGGTCGATAGGTCATTGCCGCTTCGAGGCCCTCGTTGGCGGAGCCGGCGATGACGCACTGGAACCCCATCTCGTGCGCAAGGTCCTGCAGGATCGACGAAAAGCGCGCGTCGTCCTCCACGATCAGGATCAGGCGTGTCCCCGAGCGAAGCTGGTTGCGATCGTCGGCGACCGCGTTCGGCTCGCGCAACGGCTTTCGCGCGGGCATCGACTGCGGGCGGCTTGCGCCATCCCGGGCAGCTGCCGCAGCGTCCGGCGCGGAGTCCCCCGACGGAGCCGCCGTGCCCGCAAACGTCACGGGCAGCATCAGGGTGAAGATGCTGCCTTCGCCCGGCTGGCTCAGCAGGCCGATGTTGCCGCCGAGCAACCGCGCCAGGTCGCGCGATATCGACAGACCCAGGCCGGTGCCGCCGTAGCGGCGATGGGTGCTGCCATCGGCCTGCCGGAACGCCTCGAAGATCATTCCCTGCTGTTCGGTGGAGATGCCGATGCCGCTGTCGCGGACGGAGAAAGCGATCGTCTCGCCCGGCGCCGGCCCGACCTGCAGCGATACCTCGCCCGATTCGGTGAACTTGATCGCATTGGAGATGAGGTTGCGCAGGATCTGTTCGAGCCGCTGCGCATCGGTGGTGATGGACGCCGGCGTGCCCGATTCGATCGTCGTGGAAAACTGCAGTCCCTTCTCGCGAGCCATGGGTTCGAAGGTGCGCCGCATCGCCTCGATCGTGCTTTCGAGGATCACCGGCGCGGCATTGATCTGGACATTGCCCGATTCGATCTTCGACAGGTCGAGGATGTCGTTGATCAGGGCGAGCAGGTCGTTGCCGGCCGAGTGGATCGTCTGCGCGAACTTGACCTGTTCGCCGGTCAGGTTGCCGAGCCGGTTGTCGGACAGCAGCTTGGCGAGGATCAGCGTGGAGTTGAGCGGCGTGCGCAGCTCATGGCTCATGTTCGCGAGGAATTCGCTCTTGTAGCGGTTCGCGCGCGTCAGCTCCACGGCTTTCGCCGAAAGGTCCGCCTGGCCGCGGGTGAGGTCGTCGCGCTGGTTTTCCAGCAGTTGCGTCTGCTCGGAGAGCTGCGAATTGGTCTGTTCGAGTTCCACCTGCTGCGATTCGAGCTGGACCTGCGATTCCTTCAGGATGCGGCCCTGCTCCTCGAGTTCCTCGTTGCTCACGCGCAACTCTTCCTGCTGCGCCTGCAGCTCTTCGGCCTGGCGCTGGGTCTCGTCCAGCAGTTCCTCGAGCCGGCTGCGGTCGCGCGCGGTGCGCACGGCGACCGCGAGCGCCTCGGACGCGCGCAGGAGGAACTGCTCGTCGGCCGGCTCGACCTCGCGGAAGAAACCCAGCTCGATGACCGCATGCACGACACCGTCGACCATGGCCGGCGCGATCAGCACTTCGCGGGAGCCGGCCCGCCCGAGTCCCGAGCGCACGTCGAGATAGTTCTCCGGAACTCCACGCACGCGCATCGCGCGCCTGTCGCGCGCAGCCTGTCCGACGAGCCCGTCCACGGGCCGGACGATGCGTGCGGCATCCGAGGCGATGCCGAATGTCGCAAAAGACCGGAACTCGCGGCCCTGATCGGTACTGCCCTGATCGGAAATGTAGATCGCACCCACCTGGGCTTCGAGGTACCCGGCCGTGAACGCCAGTACGCGCTCGCCCAGCGTCTCCAATGCCGGATCGCCGGTGATGCGTTCGCCGAGGCCAATCAGGCCCGTACGCAGCCAGGCCTCGGTCTCGCGCAACCGGTAGCTGCGCGAAAGCAGCACCGCCGCGACCGTCGCCAGGAACAACAGCAATGCCGATCCGCCCCAGGTGACGAGGACGGCAATGGTCTCGGCACGCTGCGACTGGTCCTGGCGTTGCGCGAGGGTGACGCGCGCCGTGGTCTCCATCTCCGCGATCAGCATGCGCAGATGGTCCATCGAGAGCTTTCCGCGCGAAGTCTTCACGATCGCGAGCGCGCCGGCAGGATCGCCCGAGCGATGCACGGCGATCGTCTGCGCGAGTTCGTTCATCTTGTCGGCAGCGAGCTGCCGCACCGTTTCGAGCTTTTCGCGCTGCGCAGGATTGTCGGCAAGCAGCGTCGCAAGCCGCTGGAATTCCCCAGGCAATTCGGTGCGTGCGTTCTCGTAGGGCTCGAGATACGTCTCTTCGCCTGTCAGCAGGAAGCCGCGCTGGCCGGTCTCCGCGTCCTTCAGGTCGGACAGCAGCACGTCCATATGCCGCAGGATCTCGAGCGTAGCGGTGACGCGTGCCGAACTTTGCGTGCGATCGCGCTGGGAGCTGAAAGTCACTGCGGCGATCAGCACGATCGCCATGACCGCCGCCAGCAATGCAACCATGGCATCGGTCGGCAACAGGTGCGACCTTGAAGATCGCGTGGCCTGCCTGCCCGGCTTCAGATGTTCGGTCATCACCGACCCTTTGGCTTCATCGTCGGACACCCCGCGCGGAGATCGCGCGTGCACCCGTCGGTGGTTCTTCCCTGATACGACCGAATCTGCCTTGCTGCCGCTCCGAAGGATTCTAATGCACCGGGTTGGGGGCAGCATGAATGGGAGGCGTTGCCTGCCCTTAGCTTCTCCAGCGACCTACTCGCCGCAGGCGGCGATCAATCCCAGCGCACGCTCGATGTCGTTGCGCGTCGTGGGAGCGCCGACGGACAGGCGAAGCCCACCCACGGTGGCGGCATGGCCTACGCAGCTCCGGAAAGCTTCGATGCTGAAGTTTCCTTCGATTTCGTCGAAGCAGCGTTCCACTCCGAGCGCATCGAATCCGAAGGCCTTCTCGGCCGAGCCGGGGTTGCAGAAGCAACCGCCACGGATGGCGACGCCGTGCTCGCGCGCCAGCGACTCGACACGCTCGTACGGCACGACGCAACCATCGTTTCGCAGCACGTTGAAGGCGACGATCCCTCCGCGCTGTTCCATGCCATGGGGGCCATACGGACGCACCCGCGGAGCACCATTGCGGTGTCGCAGCGCCGCTGCCGACTTCAGGAAATGCTGCACATGGTCCTGGATGTGGGCCCGCAGGGCCGGGCGAGGCATATGGGAGATGAAGTCGAATCCGGATTCGACTGCGGCGAGGTCGAGGAAGTTGGGGGTTCCGTCCTCGAATCCCTCGTGACCCGTCCTGAGCGCGTGCCGTCCATGCGCAACGGATACGAACTCCACGGTGCCACCGGAAAACCACGGCCTGCGAAGGCGGGACAGAGCCAACTTCTTCGCGATCAGCGCCCCGACACCGGTCGGCAGGCCGAACAGCTTGTAGAACGAACACACGACGAAGTCCGCCGCATGCTCCCGCAAGCTGAGTCCGCCGCAGGGACCGGCCGCTGCCGCATCGACCAGGACATCGCATCCGAGCGCCTTGGCCTCGTCGATGAGGGTCAGGTCGTGACGCACTCCGGAAAAGTTGGACTGCTGCGGGAAGGCGAACAGGCCCGCGCCCTGTCGCTCGACGGCTTCCCGCAGGTTTGCGGATCCCTCCGCGAGCCGGAGTTGCGCATCCAGCGGCAGGACGCGGATGGGCGCCTGCGCGCGCTTCGCGAACTCGCGAATGCCGTTGACGGAATTGTGGTTGTCGGCCGAAAGAACGAGTCCGTGGCGCGACGAAAACGGGTAGCTCTCCGCGACGAGCTTGATGGCCGCGGTCGCGTTGGCGGTGAAGCAGACATCGTGGATGTCCGGATCGGCATCGAAGAAGGCGAGCGTCGCGGCACGGGCGGCGGCCTGTGCGGCAGCGCTGTTGCGGGACGCCGCGTGCTCGGAATGGGGATTGCCGAAAATCCCGTGCGCCAGCCGGTCGCCATGCGCTCGTGCCTGCGAGGCGCCGTACAGCGCGCTCGCCGCGTAATCGAGATAGGCGACGCCGGCAGCATCGAGGCGTGCGAATTCGGTGGCGCGAAAGGCTGCGAAGTCGAATGCATCGGTCGCTGTCCTTGCAAGCGCTAGCATCCGCGCCTCCGCAAGCCGTGCGCGGTCGATGCCGTGCCTGCGCCTCCCTGCGATCCCTCGATGCGGGGAGAGCCGCCGAAGTAGCGGCTCAGATCCGCGATCAGTGCACGCTCCGCGGGCGAGGCGTCCGCCGGCAGCAGCGGATGGAGCACCTCATCGCGCCAGTCGGCGAGGCCGCCCGGCACGAACACCGCATGGGTCACGCCGAGCGCGCGCAGCATCACCCAGGCCTGGCCGGCATGCGCCCCTTCCTGCGAATACAGGACGATGGTCTGGCCGGGGGCGAAGCTCGACTTCGCCAACTGGTCGATGGGCAGGTTCTCCGCGGTCGGGATGGCATCCTCGCGGAACGCGTCGGACGAGCGCACGTCGATGACGCGAAGACCCGGCCGGCGATCGCGTATCCACTGTGCGAGCTGGCGCGCGCTGACATGGTCGGAGCCCTCGTCGATCGCACGGGCGATCGAATCGAGATCGAGCCCCCGCTGCTGGGTGCGCAAGGGACTGCCCGCGAAAGGCGCCACCAGGCCCAATGCCAGCGCACCGATGCCGAGACGGCGCGCGAGCTTCATCGTCCTGCCTCCCGCTTCGCGATCCACGCCAGCGTGGAAACGCCGACCACCGTAACGATTGCGACCACGACGCCGTAGGGCAGGCCGGTGAGGCTCTGGAGCGTCAGCGGACCGTGCGGAGTCGAGCGGTAGAAAGGCTCGATCGCCGGGAAGGCCAGGCCGACGGTGAGCACGCCGGCGAACAGACCGAGGATGGTCGCGGCGCCTTCGATGCGGCCACTGGCCAGCGCCACGCAGGACGTTCCGGGACACAGGCCGCTCAGCACGAAGCCGACTCCGAAGACCAAGCCGCCGACCCCTTGTGGAAGCAGATACGTTTCGGGCACGTAGAGCGCGCCGAGGTCGAGCATGCCCAGTCGGGCACCCCAGAAGACACCGAGCGTCGCGGTGAGCATCGCGCTCAGCATCACCTTGAGGACGGTGAAATCCCGCAGGTAGAACTGGCCGGCGAGCTTCGGGGGATCGCCCAGGCCGGCGCATTCGAGTGCGCAGCCGAAGGCCACGCCGATGCCCCCTGCGATCAGCAGATCGTTCATGGCCACAGCCTGCGCAGTAGCGGCGCGGCGAGGAAGCCAGCGGTGAACAGCGCCATCATGAAGATCCAGGCACCGACGCTGAGCAGCGCGCCGCCGCTCAATGCGAGGCCGCTGGTGCAGCCTCGCGCCAGCGCCGCGCCGACGCCCATCAACATGCCGCCGCCGACGGCGGCGAACAGCCTGCCCCTTGCCGGTCGTGTGGTGTGGACCAAAGGCCGTCGCATGCGTCCTGCGATGGCGGCCGATGCCGCGGCGCCGACGAGCACGCCCGCGATTTCGACGACCAGCCAGGCCGTCCACGGCGAGCCGTCCTGGAGATAGCTGCGGAACCAGGCGCTGTGCACCGCTGTGTTCGGGGAGACAGCAGCGACAGCACCGCTCGCCACGCTCGCGAAGGCGCCGGACGCACCCAGCCCCTGCCCGGTCAAGGCGAAACAGGCGAGCAACACGAGGCCCAGGCACACACCGGTCGCATGGGCATCGGCATAAGAGCGGCAAGCGCGCATCGTCACATCTCGACCGGCAGATCGCGCATCGTCCAGTCCTCGAATGAACCGTCGTAGAGCACGGCATCGATTCCCACGGCACGCGCCGCGAACAGCACCGCCGTCCCCTGCTGGCCGATGTGGCAGTACGCGATCACCTTGTCGCCCGGCTTCACGCCGGCCTTGCGAAACAGGGCCAGCAGTTCGGCCGGTGTCTTCAGGGTGAGGTCGTCGTTGGCGACGCTGGTGAAGGGCAGGTTGTGCGCACCGGGGATGTGGCCACGGCGCTGGTGGCCATCCGCGCCGCTTTCTGCGAGGCCGTCGTAGTACATCGGGGCGCGCGCATCGACGAGAACGTAACCCGGTTGTCCTGTGTGCGCGCGCACGAAAGCGGCATCGACGATGGTCGATCGAAGGCTGAAGGGTGTCAGCGTTCCCGGCTGCGCGGCTGCGGTGGCCCGGTCGGTCACGTCGTGGCCCTCGCGGCGCCACTTCGGCATGCCGCCGTCGAGCAGGTCGGCATGCGCGCCCAGTCCGGCGGTCAGCAGGGTGAACAGGATCCGCGTCGACACCGAGAACTGATCGTCTCCGAAATACACCACGACGCGGGAGCTGTCGGAAATGCCGAGGTTCTGCAGTCGCAGGCGCAGTTCCGGTGCGGTCGGCATTTCCAGCGTCAGCTTGCCCGAGGTGGCGGCGACATCGGAAAGATGCACCAGGCGCGCGCCGGGAATGTGTGCGGCCTTGTATTGCGAGTCGTCGCCGACCTCCAGCAGCACGAGGTTCGGATCGTGCAGGTGGACCTCCAGCCACGCCGTGGATACCACGGGCTCTGCTTGCGGCAGGGTTTGCATCGGTGCCTGCGCGCGCGCGTTGAGTGGCATCGCCGCAGGCCCGGCGAGGAGCGCGAAGGCAAGCACGGCCTTCGCCAACATCGTGGTTCGCATGGTCTCTCCCGTTGTCGTTGGTGCGACAGGTATAGGGCGCGCGTTGGCGCAGCGGGAGGGGCATGCGATGGAACCCGTCGGCGATGCGATGAAACGGCCCAGGCGCGGATGGTTCGTGTGCGCAATCGCGCGTGCTTTGTTAGCGTGTCGCACATGGCCTTGCCCGACGACGACCTGCATACCCGACTGCCACGAGGCGTGCTGTCCGACCTCGGCGGATGGACGCTCTACCAGAACTTCCGCACCTTCACCTGGCCCTGGCTGCTGCGCCGGGGCATCGTGTTCTGGCCGCTGGCGATCCTCGCCGGCTGCACGTATGCCACGTGGCATGCGTCGGGCATGGGCGCGTGGGGCGACTGGCCCGGACTGGCACTCCGGGCCTGCGTCGCATCGCTGGTCGCGGTCTCGGCCGGACCCCTGCTCGCGACATGGATCCGGCATCAGCGACTGCCATTTGCAGTCGAGCGCGTGCTGGTGCTGCTGGCGATCCTGCTCGGGCTCTGGGCCGGTGTCGCCGCACTGAACTGGGCGGGTACCTATCACGCCCATCTCATGCAGGCCTATTCCGGGCGCCACATGGAAATCGGCCAGTTCGGCCAGGCCGTGTACTTCCTCGCCAACACCATCAACGCATCCGTCTTCGTCCTGGTACTCGCAGGCGGAGGCTTCGCGGCAGTCTACTATTTCGGCGAACGGCGACGCATCGCCCAGTACGCAACCGTCCGCCAGATCGAAAGCCTGCGCACGGAACGGAACGCGGCCGACATGCGGCTGGCCGTCCTGCAGGCCCAGGTCGAACCGCATTTCCTCTTCAATACGCTGGCTTCCGTGCGATCGCTGATCGCCAGCGAACCCGAACGCGCGGCGAGGACCATCGACGCGCTTGCGGCGTATCTGCGCGCCACGCTGCCGCGCATGCGCACGACCGGCATCGAGGAAGCCACGCTCGGTCGCCAGATCGATCTCTGCCTGGGCTATCTCGAACTGATGAACGTCCGCACGGCCGGTCGCATCGAGGTTCGCGTCGAGGCGAACGACGAGGCCCGGGCGCAATCGTTTCCCCCGTTGATCCTGCTGACGCTGGTGGAGAACGCGGTGACCCATGGCATCGAACCGAAGCCCGGTCCTGGCACGATCGCGATCGTCGCCGGTGCCGCGGATGGATCGCTGACCGTGAGCGTCGAGGACGATGGCCGGGGATTGCAGCCTGGCACCACGCCCGGCCTCGGCCTGGCGAATGTCCGCGCCCAGCTCCGCGATCGTTTCGGAACCCGCGCGAGCTTCGACATCGCATCGCGTGTCGGAGGCGGGGTGAGCGCACGCATCCGCATTCCGTTGCCATCCCCATGAGCGCACCCGTCACGGCCCTCATCGCCGAAGACGAGGCGCCGCAGCGGGCGGAGTTGCGCGGGATGCTGGCGACGCTGTGGCCGGATCTGGTCGTCGTCGCCGAATGCGAGGATGGCGTGAGCGCGCTCGAGGCGTGGACATCGAAAGAACCGGATGTCGCTTTCCTCGATATCCGCATGCCGGGACTCGGTGGCCTCGAGGTGGCGCGGCAGGCCGGGAGTCCCGCGCAGGTCGTCTTCATCACTGCTCACGACGAATTCGCGGTGAAGGCGTTCGAGGCGGGCGCCATCGACTACCTGCTCAAGCCGATCCGCGCCGATCGCCTCGCCGAAACGGTGGTGCGCCTGCGGAGCCGTCAGTCCGCGCCCCGCGCCGATCTGACGGCATTGATCGACGACATTGCCGGGCGGTTGACGCGGAGGGAGACGATCACCTGGATCACTGCCAGCGTCGGCGATACCATCCGGATGATCCCGGTCGACGACGTGCTGCTTTTCCAGTCCGAAGACAAGTACACCCGCGTGGCCACCGCGACCGATTCCGCGTTCATCCGGACCCCGCTGAAGGAGCTGATGCTCAAGCTCGATCCGGAAACGTTCTGGAGGGTCCACCGCAACGCCATCGTCCGCGTAGCGGCGATCCGGCAGGTGAAGCAGGATGGCGACGGCCGCCTGCTGGTCTGGCTCCACGGCATTCCCGAACCGCTTCGCGTGAGCGACGCGTTCCGCCATCGTTTCCGCGCCATGTGATGCCACGATGTTCGTCATTGACCAGCTTTAGAACAGCGGCACAGGCTCATTCGTAGCGCGGCCGTCGACGTCCGCTCGCCGGCGACATGTCGATCAATATTGCGATCACGAGGCCGCCCACGGTGATCACGTCCCAGTGGCCGCCGAACCAGTGCAGCACCGCGACGTACCAGAGCAGGGTCGTCGGCAGGAACACGAACCCGAGCACGGGCCACAGCGGCGTCGGGAATATGCCCTCGAACCAGTGGGAGAACAGCCACAGCAGCACGATCACGATGCGTGGCGTCAGCAGGGCGAGGATGGCGAACAGACAGGGCATGGTCGATCTCCTTTCGAATGCAGCTCCTGCTCCTACCCTGTCCGGCCCTCATGCATGGCAATCGGGCGTTCGGGTTGGCACGAACCAGAGTGGTTCGCAAGCGCCTACCCTCACCCACTTGGCTTGAATGCCGGATGAGCGGCTGCGTTCACTTACCGGCCGCCTTCGCGCCGTGTCCTGGCAACCGGTAGTCGATCCGCGCGACCTGCCCCTGCGGCACTGCTTCGGATGTGCCGTCTTCAGGCCAGTAGAGGAACACCCACGCCGTGTTGGTGCCGAGCAGGATCGGCTGCTTCGCTTCGGGCTTGTCGTGGTTGTTGTAGGTGATCGCGATCCGCGTGCCCTGCCCTTGCAGTACGCGCTGCGATTGCACTGCCGTGTAGTCGCTGATCAGCCACGCCGCGATGCCCAGCAGCATCGCGGCGAACACGTATTCGGCGGTGAAGCCCTTGTCGGACAGCTTGTCGCGCCATCGCGGGAACACGATCGGTCCCCACCACCTCTTCTCGCGGATCGCCTCCACGCGGTGCGGCCTTCGCTCGCGGTACGCATCGATGCGCGAACCGATCCAGCTCAGGAAAGCACCTGCCAGCACGACGAGGAAATACATCGGATCGTGCAGGGCCGCGACCAGGAAATCGGCCGGCTGCATGTAGTCGAGCACGGCGATTCCGAACGGCTTGTAGAAGCAATAGCTCGCCCACAGGCCGATCGCCGACGTCGCCAGGTAGGTCGCGGTCAACAGCAGCGTCGGCTCGCGCAGGGCGCGCAGGTTCCACTGCTCGGAATCGGCAGGCGGGCGTTCGTTGATCCTGTGTTCTGCCATCGTCCGGGCCCCATTCCCTGCGCCATCGTACTGCGCATCCAGCCTGCGGAACCACCGCTCAAGGATGCGTGAAGGCACGCAGCCGGGAGATCCTCATGCGCGTTGCGCAATTCTCCTTCCGCGATATCGTATTCTCATGCGTCGAAATGGAATCGTCATGAGCCGACTTATGCGGTTTCCCAGTTCGGTCAAGCGGGATCCAGCCATCGAGGCCTGGATGCACGACCATCCGGATGAACTGGGAGCGATCGCGCAGCGCTGGTTCGAAGTCATGCGCGACTGCGGGGACGATGTCCGGGAGTTGTTGCACGATGGTCATCCGACCGCGTGCGTGGGCGATGCGGCATTCGCCTACGTCAATGCCTTCAGGGCTCACGTCAATGTTGGATTCTTTCGTGGCGTCGGGCTTTCCGATCCTGACGGCCTGATGGAAGGCACCGGCAGGTTCATGCGCCATGTGAAGCTGGGACCCGGACGCAACATCGACGCTGCAGCTCTCATGAAGCTGGTCGATACCGCGTACCTCGACATGAAGGAACGCGTCGAAGTGGACTAGCTTGAGCGGTTTTTTGGCTCGTCATCGACTAGGTTCGCTGTTGAGGAGCGCTTCCGCGAAGGCAGGAATTCAATACGGTCCTGATGCTGCGCTAGACTCTCGGCGCCGCGATCGCAGCCAACCAGTCCGATCGCCATGTCTTCACCGGAGTCCGTCGTGCCCGCAACGTCTCCCGATCCCGATCGCGCCCGAAGAGCCATAGGAGCCATGTTCCTGTTCACCTTCGGTGGGCTGTGGTTCGAGCTCTATGCGCTCGGCACTCTCGGCATGACTCCTGTCGTTCCTGTCGCGATCGCGATCGCCACGGTGGCCCTGCTCGTCGTTGCCTACCGACGTTACAGGCAACACAAGCCGGCGCTGGCTGCCGAAGTCCCCACCCCCGGGCAAACAAGAGCGGACCGCGTCTTCCACATCGTGAACGCTGGTCAGTGGGTCGTCATCTTCATCGTCGCCTCTGTGCTGTCGCACCTTGGCCTGTCGAGCTGGACGATCCCCGCCATCATCTTCATCGTGGGGTTGCACTTCCTGCCACTCGCGCATGCCTTCGCGAATCCTCCGCACTATGCGACGGGCGCGTCGCTGATCGTTCTGGCAGTCGCCTATCCGTTGCTGGCGCCGCATGGCCCGACCGACTCGATCGGGTGTCTTGGCGCTGGGTTGATCCTGTGGGCAAGCGCGCTCTGGGCTGTGACGGGCAACCGATCGTCCAGGCGGACGCGTCTGCCCGGCGTCGTCTAAGCCAAGCTCCAGGCACCGAAGGGAATTCCCATGGCAGCGCTCGATCACCTCATCCTGAAGGTCAACGACCTCGCGACCAGCGTCGCGTTCTACACCGAGGTGCTGGGCTTCACCGCCGAAGGAACGGACGGCCCGTTTACCGTCGTCAGGGTCGGCCCCGACTTCCAGCTTCAACTGGCGCCCTGGGGCACGCCCGGCTTCGAGCACTACGCATTCGCGGTTTCGAAGGTGCAGTTCGAGGAGATATTCGCGCGCATCAAGCGCGCAGGCATCGCGTTCGGTCCGACGTTCGACTCGGTGGGAGCGAACACCGAACCGGGCGAGGAATCAGGGGCACGAGGTCTCGCGCCGACGCTCTACTTCAACGACCCGAACAAGCACCTGCTGGAGATCCGGACGTATCAGCGCTAGTTCCTCTTCTGCGTTGCACGCAGACGGAGAAGGGGGCCGCCTTGTCAGCGGAGCTATATCGTAACTTTGGCAGGGCACCATAGGCGCCTCACCCCGGAACGGATCGCTACTGCGGCCTGAACCATCGCGCAGGCGGGCCGTACAGCGGACGATCCAGGTGCCATCATGCGTTGCGGTCCGCTCGGCCACCTGGCCCGGCGCAAGCCGCTCGGGAGTGTTCGATGAATCGTGAAAGCGCAATGCAGATCGTGTTCGCACAGATGCTCCGTCTCGAGTTGCCGCGCGCCAACGAAGCGCTGCACCTGGTGTACCACGATGGCGGTCGCGACTCGGGAGAGCGCGACAAGCAGTTCGCCCAGGCGGTGGCGGATGCGTATTCGCAGGCCGCCGCTGCCGTCGAGGGCCTTGCCTGCGACTAGCGTCGCCGGGAGCGAGGCATCGCTGTCCGCGTGATCGGGCAGCGAGCTGGAAGCTGCGCTAGACTCGAATCGTCGCGGCCATTGCCGCTCGGTGCAGGCGTCAGACGACGACCAATCCCGTGTCATCGCGTGGCATCGTCG
>DATHOV010000456.1:0-4436 GCA_035484515.1 Lysobacteraceae bacterium | reverse complement strand
CTTCGGGGCTCAGGGTGCGCAATGCATGATCGGCGATGCGGTCGGCGCAGGAATTCAACTCGTGCGAGAGGGCGGCCCCGGTTTCGGTCAGTTCGATCCGCAAGGCGCGGCGGTCGCCGGCCTGCGGCGTGCGGCGCAGGTAGCCCAGTTGCTCAAGCCGGTCCAGCAGGCGGGTCATCGCACCCGGGTTGTGGTCGATCGCGCGCGAGAGGTCGATCGCGGACATCGGCCCGAGCACGTCGAGCTTGCGCAGCACGAGGAACTGGCTGAGGTTGAACGGGTAACCATTGTCTGCCAGATCCTGTTCGATCAGGCGCGCGAGACCGTCGCGCACCTGGCGGAACAGCAGGCAGATGTTGGTGGAAGTGGTCGTGGCGGCGGCAGGCTTCAGAGGATTCATGCCGCGCATTCTAGTGCCGACAAAATATTTGTCAAGGCAATTACAGGCTCGGCATTGACTGTCATTGAATATGTTGCCGAAACACGTTGTTCCATCCTTCTCCTCTTGGACTAGCAGCGAGATTGACCGGTCGGCCCACCCGGAGAACCCAGCCCCGTATCATCGACACCTGCCGTCGAAAGCCCCCAAAGCCCCCTGATGACCACACCCACCCGAGCCAGCTTCCACGGATTCGAGCAAGTCCCGCTTCGCGAATACGCCGAGCGCGCCTACCTCGACTATTCGATGTACGTGATCCTCGACCGCGCCCTGCCCTTCCTGGGCGACGGCCTCAAGCCGGTGCAGCGCCGGATCATCTTCGCGATGAGCGAACTCGGCCTGAGCGCCGCATCCAAGCCCAAGAAGGCCGCGCGCACGGTCGGCGACGTGATCGGCAAGTACCACCCGCACGGCGACTCGGCCTGCTACGAAGCCCTCGTGCTGATGGCACAGCCGTTCTCGTACCGCTACCCGCTGATCGAGGGCCAGGGCAATTTCGGTTCGTCCGACGATCCCAAGTCGTTCGCGGCGATGCGCTACACCGAGGCCAAGCTCACCCCGATCGCCGAAGTCCTGCTCGGCGAACTCGGCCACGGCACCGTGGACTGGGTGCCGAATTTCGACGGCACCCTGGAAGAACCGAGCTGGCTGCCGGCACGCCTGCCGCATCTGCTGCTCAACGGCACCACCGGCATCGCGGTCGGCATGGCGACCGACGTGCCGCCGCACAACCTCAACGAAATCGTCAGTGCCTGCGTGCGCCTGCTCGACGATCCCGACGCGAGCGTGCGCGACCTGTGCGAACACGTGCTCGGCCCGGACTACCCGACCGAAGCCGAGATCATCACCCCGCGCGCCGAGTTGCGCGCGATGTACGAAACCGGCGGCGGCAGCGTGCGCGCACGCGCCGTGTACGTGCGCGAATCGAACAACATCGTCGTCACGTCGCTGCCCTACCAGGTCTCGCCCGGCAAGGTCATCGAGCAGATCGCGCAGCAGATGCGGGCGAAGAAACTGCCCTGGCTCGAGGATCTGCGCGACGAGTCCGACCACGCGAACCCGACCCGCATCGTAATGATCCCGCGCTCCAACCGCGTCGACATCGAAGGCCTCATGGGCCATCTGTTCGCGACCACCGACCTGGAGCGCAGCTACCGCGTCAACCTCAACATCATCGGCCTGGACGGACGGCCGCAGGTCAAGAACCTGAAGTCGGTGCTCGCCGAATGGCTCGACTTCCGCACGTCCACCGTGCGTCGCCGTCTCGAGCATCGGCTCGCGAAAGTCGAACGTCGCCTGCACCTGCTCGAAGGCCTGCTGACCGCCTACCTCAATCTCGACGAAGTCATCCGCATCATCCGCACCGAGGACGAGCCAAAGCCTGCGCTGATGGCGCGCTTCTTTCTCGACGAGGAACAGGCCGACTACATCCTCGACACCAAGCTCAAGCAGCTCGCGCGACTCGAGGAAATGAAGATCCGCGGCGAGCAGGACGAACTCGCGGCTGAACGCACCAGCATCCAGAACACGCTCGGCTCGCGCGCGCGCCTGAAGAAGCTGATCAAGGACGAACTGCTCGCCGATGCGAAGAAGTACGGCGACGCGCGTCGCTCGCCTCTGGTTTCGCGCGCTGCGGCGCAGGCGATCTCCGAATCGGAGCTCGTCGCAAGCGAGCCGGTCACGGTCGTGCTGTCCGAAAAGGGCTGGGTACGAGCCGCGAAAGGCCACGAAGTCAACGCGGCCGAGCTTGGCTACCGCGAAGGCGACCGCCTGCTGCAGGCGATCCATGCACGCAGCACCCAGCAGATCGCCTTTCTCGATTCGGCCGGCCGCAGCTATTCGACGCTCGCGCACACGCTGCCCTCGGCGCGCGGCAACGGCGAACCGCTGACGGGACGCTTCACGCTGGCACCGGGCGAGCAATTCCAGGCCCTCGTCGGCGGCGAGGCCGATACGCGCCTCGTGCTCGCATCGAACGTCGGCTACGGTTTCGTGACCCGCTTCGAGAACCTCGTCGGCCGCCAGAAGGCCGGCAAGGCGATGATCTCCGTGCCCGACGGCGCACGCGTGCTCGCGCCCGCACTGGTGCGCGATCCGGCCACCGATCGCCTTGCAGTGATCACGACTGCCGGCCACCTGCTGGTGTTCCCGGTCGCCGAGCTGCCCGAACTCGACAAGGGCAAGGGCAACAAGATGATCGAGATCCCGCGCGCGAAGCTCGGCACCGAGCGCGTCGCCGCGGTCGCCTCGATTCCGGCCGACGGTGCCCTGCTGGTATTCAGCGGTCAGCGCGCACCGATGCGGCTTCCGTGGAAGGAGCTCGACACTTATGCCGGCGCGCGTGCGACCCGCGGCAGCCTGCTGCCGAGAGGCTGGCAGAAGATCGACGGCCTTTCGGTGGAGTGATGGAAGGCGAATTCTGGTTGCAGCGCTGGCGCGAGGGCAAGATCGGCTTTCATCAGGATCGCGTCACGCCGCTGCTCGAAAAGCACTGGCAATCGCTTCGACTGCGACCCGACTCGATCGTCCTGGTGCCACTGGCCGGCAAGAGCCTCGACATGGACTGGCTCCTGGAACGCGGGCATCGCGTGATCGGCATCGAGCTGTCCGAACTCGCGGTGCGGCAGTTCTTCGCCGAACGCGAACTCGAACCCGACCTGCGCGAGGACCGCAACGGCATCTATCATCGCGTTGGCGATCTGGTGCTCTTGCTCGGTGACGCATTCGCGCTCGACAACGCCCTGCTCGCATCCTGCGACGCAATCTTCGATCGCGCGGCGTTGATCGCGTTGCCGCCGGCGATGCGCAGGCACTACGCGGACAGGCTCTACGCGCGCATGCCATCGGGTTGCGAGTGTCTTCTGATTACCCTGGAATATCCGCAGAACGAGAAAGCCGGACCACCGTTTTCCGTTGAGGAAGCCGAGGTTCGCGCGCTGTTCGCGCGCGATTGGCGGATCGAGGCGCTCGAGCGCAAGGACATCCTCGCCGAGCAACCTGGATTTGTCTCCGAGGGCGTGACTGCGCTCGCGACGGTCGCTTACAGGTTGCAACGGCAGTAGCGAAAGTACCTGCGACGCCATTCTCCTTCGAAGGCGATCGTTTGCAAACCTCGTCGGGAGTCGGTCGCATCCGGGCAGGGCCTACACCACCTCCAGTGCAGCCTCATGCACCCCAGCCACCGCCCTGCCGGACGGATCGGCAGCCGTCGCGAACGCCGCATCCCATGCGATCGCCGCGGGCGACGAGCACGCGATCGACTTGCCTCCCGGCACGGTGCGCGCGCAGGCATCGCCGGGGAATATCCGTTCGAACAGCGTGCGATAGAAATAGGCCTCCTTCGTCTGTGGGGTGTTGATCGGGAAGCGCGCAGCAGCCTGCGCGAATTCGCGATCGCCGACCTGCGCCTCTGCATGCGCCTTGAGACCGTCAATCCAGCCGTACCCCACCCCGTCGCTGAACTGCTCCTTCTGCCGCCAGAGGATTTCGTCCGGCAGATAACCGTCGAACGCCTCGCGCAGCACTGCCTTTTCGATGCGCTTGCGACTTCCACCCTTCTTGTCGACCATCTTCGCCCTGGCATCCATCCGCATCGCCACGTCGAGAAATTCGACGTCGAGAAATGGCACGCGCGGCTCCACACCCCAGGCCATCATCGACTTGTTCGCGCGCAGGCAGTCGTAGCTGTGCAGCGCGTCCAGCTTGCGCACCAGTTCCTCGTGGAATTCGCGCGCGTTCGGCGCCTTGTGGAAATACAGGTAGCCGCCGAAGATCTCGTCGCTGCCCTCGCCCGACAGCACCATCTTCACGCCCATCGCCTTGATACGCCGCGCGAGCAAATACATCGGCGTCGATGCGCGGATCGTGGTCACGTCGTAGGTTTCAATATGGCGGATCACTTCGGGCAACGCGTCGAGTCCTTCCTCGAACGTGTATTTGAAACCGTGGTGCACGGTGCCGAGCGCTTTCGCCGCAATTTCCGCCGCAGCCAGATCGG
>DATHOV010000455.1:0-2520 GCA_035484515.1 Lysobacteraceae bacterium | reverse complement strand
CGTGATGGCGGCCGCAATGAGGGATGCACGCATGATCTAACTCCTTTCAGTGAATGGTTCGAAGCGCACGCGATCGCGCGTCCGAATGCCTGCGACGAAGCGTTAAGGCTTCGTTAGGCCCGGCAGCATGCAAAGGAAATTTGACAGCAGCATGTGATTTGGATGACAACTCCATGACAGTAACGGATGTGCGTTTATCGCACCGTTGCGGGTTATCCGGGGAATGCGGATCGCGTCACGATTCACCGGACTGCCGTAATCCGTCGCCGGACTGTCATACAACTGAAACCCAAGCTCCCTGTAATGGTCGCCACGAGCGCCACCGGCGCTCTTCGCCACGCGTCCATTTCGTCCGACTCAGGGAGTGCCCATGTACAAGTCCACCAAGCGCAAGTCCTTCAGAATCAGCGCAGTCGCCTTCGCGATCGCCTCCTTGCTGACCGCGGGTGCGCAGGCCACCAACATCACCGGCGCCGGTTCGAGCTTCGTCTTCCCGGTGCTGTCGAAGTGGTCGGCTGCCTTCCACGACAAGACCGGCAACGAGATCAACTACCAGTCGATCGGTTCCGGCGGCGGCATCGCCCAGATCAAGGCGGCCACGGTGGACTTCGGCGCGTCCGACGCCCCGCTCAAGGCCGAGGACCTGCAGCACTTCGGCCTCGGCCAGTTCCCGGTCGTGGTCGGCGGCATCGTTCCGATCGTGCACGTCGCCGGCGTGAAGCCGGGCGAACTCAAGCTCACCGGCAACGTGCTCGCCGAGATCTATCTCGGCGACATCAAGACCTGGAACGACCCGCAGATCGCCCAGCTCAACCCGGGCCTGAACCTGCCGGCCACCCAGATCCTCGTCGTGCATCGCGCCGATGGCTCGGGCACCTCGTTCAACTTCAGCAACTACCTGTCCAAGGTCAACAAGACCTGGTCGTCCAAGGTCGGCTTCAGCACCACGCCGACGTGGCCGGCCGGCATCGGCGGCAAGGGCAACGACGGCGTCGCCGCCTTCGTGCGCCAGTCCAGCAATGCGATCGGCTACGTCGAATACGCCTACGCCCTGCAGAACCACCTGAGCTATACGATGCTGCAGAACGCCGCAGGTAACTGGCTCGAGCCGACCGCCGCCGGCTTCGCCGCCGCCGCCTCGACCGCCGACTGGAAGAGCGCCAAGGACTTCAACCTGATCATGACCAACGCGCCGGGTGCGGACGCGTGGCCGATCACCGCGACGACCTGGGCGATCATGTACAAGAAGTCGAAGAACCCCGCCAACTCGAAGACCGCGTTCGATTTCTTCAAGTGGTCGTTCGAGCAGGGCCAGCCGCAGGCCGAACAGCTCGCCTACGTGCCGCTGCCCGAACCGCTGGTCGCGCAGATCGAGGCGTACTGGAAGTCCGATTTCCACAACTGATCGGGCATCACGGACAGGTGCGCGCCATGCGGCGCGCGCCTGTCCTTCGCAACGCATCCCCCTCGCTGACGCATGTCCAGCATGACCGCCAACGCAACACAGATCGTCGCCACGAGCCCTAAACCCGGCAAGAGCGTGGATGCCGGCAGCGGCCGCGACGCGCGCAACGACCGCCTGTTCCGCGGCGCGATGTTCGTATGCTCGCTGCTGGTCCTGCTGGCGCTGGCCGGCGCGGCTGGCGGGACGCTCTGGGGCGGACGCCAGGCCCTGGGCACGTTCGGCTGGCACTTCTTCACGTCCACGACCTGGGACGTCAACACCGGTCAGTTCGGCGCGTTCGTGCCGATCGTCGGTACCCTCGTCACTGCGCTGATCGCGATCCTGATCGCGGTGCCGGTGAGTTTCGGCATCGCCATGTTCCTCACCGACGTCGCGCCGCAGTGGATGCGCGCACCGGTGGGCACCGCGATCGAACTGCTCGCCGGCATCCCGTCGATCATCTATGGCATGTGGGGCTTCTTCGTGTTCGTGCCGATCATGAGCAACACGATCGAGCCATGGATCATCAACCATCTCGGCGACGGAACCGACGCCGCCGGCAAGGCGACAGGGCTGGGTCTGTCGGTGTTTTCCGGCGCGCCGATCGGCGTGGGCGTGCTCACTGCCGGGATCGTGCTGGCGGTGATGATCGTCCCGTTCATCTCTTCGGTGATGCGCGAGGTGTTCCTGACCGTACCCTCGCGCCTGAAGGAATCCGCCTACGCGCTCGGTTCCACCCGCTGGGAAGTGCTGTGGGACATCGTCCTGCCGTACACGCGCACAGCGGTGATCGGCGGCATCTTCCTCGGCCTCGGCCGCGCGCTCGGCGAGACGATGGCGGTGACCTTCGTGATCGGCAACTCGCACGATCTCGGCAAGTCGCTGGTCATGCCGGGCACCTCGATCGCGGCGACCATCGCCAACGAGTTCAACGAAGCCAGCGGCGACCTGCACCGTTCGGCGCTGATCGCACTGGCCTTCGTCCTGTTCGTCGTCACCTTCATCGTGCTCGCCATCGCCAAGCTGATGCTGCGCCAGCTCGCCAAGCGCGAGGGCAACTGATGGCCACGCCCAAC
>DATHOV010000454.1:0-7194 GCA_035484515.1 Lysobacteraceae bacterium | reverse complement strand
CTGCTGCAGTCGTTCGCCGACGTGTTCAAGATGCTGTTCAAGGAAGCGATCATGCCGGCGAACGCGCAGCCGTTCCTGTTCCGGCTCGCTCCCGTGCTCGCCCTCGCGCCGGCGCTCGCGGCGTGGGCGGTAGTGCCGTTCGACGATGGCGTCGCGTTGTCGAACGCCAATGCGGGCTTGCTGTACCTGCTCGCAATGACCTCGATGGGCGTGTACGGCATCATCCTCGCCGGCTGGGCCTCGAACTCGAAGTATGCCTTCCTCGGCGCGATGCGCTCGGCCGCGCAGATGGTGAGCTACGAGATCGCGATGGGCTTTGCCCTGGTCGGCGTGCTGCTCGCCGCCGGCAGCCTGAACCTGACCGACATCGTGCACGCGCAGGCCGGTCGCTTTGGACTGGGCAACTGGTTCGTGTGGCCGCTGTTCCCGCTGTTCCTGATCTACTTCATCTCCGGTGTGGCCGAGACCAACCGCGCACCGTTCGACGTGGCTGAGGGCGAATCGGAGATCGTCGCTGGCTTCCACGTCGAGTATTCCGGTTCGGCGTTCGCGATCTTCTTCCTCGCCGAATACGCGAACATGATCCTGGTCAGCTTCCTGGTGCCGGTGCTGTTCCTCGGCGGGTGGCTGTCACCGTTCCCGGCGAGCGTGCCGATCCTGGGCGCGCCGGGTTTCTGGTGGTTGTTCGCCAAGATGTTCTTCTTCGCCAGCGCCTTCATCTGGTTCCGCGCGAGCTTCCCGCGCTACCGCTACGACCAGATCATGCGCCTGGGCTGGAAGGTGTTCATCCCGATCAGCATCGTGTGGATCTTCGTGGTCGCGATCCTGGCGTACTACGGCGTCATCGGCGGAGGCCAAGTCGCATGAACCGGATCAGTACCTATCTGCGAAGCCTGATGCTCATCGAGCTGTGCGCCGGCCTGTGGCTCACCTTGAAGTACCTGTTCAAGCCCAAGTACACGATGATCTATCCGATGGAGAAGATCCCGCAGTCGCCACGCTTCCGCGGACTGCATGCGCTGCGCCGGTATCCGAATGGCGAGGAGCGCTGCATCGCCTGCAAGCTCTGCGAGGCGGTGTGCCCGGCGCTGGCGATCACGATCGATTCCGAGCCGCGCGCCGACGGCAGCCGCCGCACCACGCGCTACGACATCGACCTGTTCAAGTGCATCTACTGCGGCTTCTGCGAGGAGTCGTGCCCGGTGGACTCGATCGTCGAGACGCATATCCACGAATACCACTTCGAGAACCGCGGCGAGAACATCGTCACCAAGCCGCAGCTGCTGGCGATCGGCGACCGTTTCGAGAAGGAAATAGCCGAGCGTCGCGCCACCGACGCGGCTTATCGGTGACCGCCATGGACTTTCCCGCCATCGCTTTTTACGTCTTCGCTGCCGTGACCACGTTGTCCGCGCTCGCGGTCATCAGCGTGAAGAACGCCGTACACGCGGCGCTGAGCCTGGTGCTGAGCTTCTTCAGCACCGCCTGCCTGTGGCTGCTGCTGCAGGCCGAATTCCTCGGTCTGGTGCTGGTGCTGGTCTACGTCGGCGCGGTGATGGTGTTGTTCCTGTTCGTGGTGATGATGCTCGACATCAACGCTGAAAGACTGCGTGAGGGCTTCGCACGCCACGTGCCGGTGGGGATTGCGGTCGCGATGGTGATGGCCGCCGAGATGGTGCTGCTGATCGGCGCGCGTCCGCTGGAACACGCGACCGCTTCGGCGACCGATCCCGCCGCCGCCGCGAACATGAGCAACACGGCCTGGATCTCGCATGCGCTGTTCTCGCAGTACACGCTGCCGTTCGAGATCGCCGCGCTGATCCTGACCGTCGCAGTGGTCGCGGCGATCCTGCTCACACTGCGTCGCCGCGAAGGCGTGAAGTCGCAGAAACCGGGCGACCAGGTGCGCGTGCGCGCCAGCGATCGCGTGCGCGTGGTGAAGATGGAATCGGTACGGCCGGCCGCGGAGCCGCCGCAGGAGGGCGCACCATGACGATCACGCTGGACCACTACCTCGTGCTCGGCGCGATCCTGTTCGCGATCGGCGTCGCCGGCATCGTCATCAACCGCAAGAACCTGATCATCCTGCTGATGTCGATCGAGCTGATGCTGCTCGCCGTCAACGTCAACTTCGTCGCCTTCTCGCGCTTCCTCGGCGATCCGGCGGGGCAGGTGTTCGTGTTCTTCATCCTCACCGTGGCCGCCGCCGAATCGGCGATCGGCCTGGCGATCCTGGTGACCCTGTTCCGCAATCGCCGCGACATCAACGTCACCGAAATTGACGAGCTCCGAGGCTGATCCGTGATATCGCAGACCACCCTCCTGATCATCGCCCTCGCGCCCCTCCTGGGCTCGGTCATCGCCGGCCTGTTCGGCCGCCAGATCGGCCGCGCCGGTGCGCACACGGTCACCATCCTCGGGGTGGCGGTCAGCTGTGGGCTGTCGATGCAGGTGCTGTGGCAGCTGCTGCACGGCGTGCCGGTCTACAACCGCGACGTCTACACCTTCTTCGACATCGACGGCTATTCGGCGCATATCGGCTTCCTGATCGACAACCTCACCGCGATGATGATGGTGGTTGTGAGCTTCGTCTCGCTGCTCGTGCACATCTACACGATCGGCTACATGGCCGACGACGACGGCTACCAGCGCTTCTTCAGCTACATCTCGCTGTTCACCTTCAGCATGCTGATGCTGGTGATGAGCAACAACTTCCTGCAGCTGTTCTTCGGCTGGGAGGCGGTGGGACTGGTCTCGTACCTGCTGATCGGCTTCTGGTTCACCCGGCCGACCGCGATCTTCGCCAACCTCAAGGCGTTCCTGGTCAACCGCGTCGGCGACTTCGGCTTTCTGCTCGGCATCGCCGGCGTGCTGTTGTGGGCCGGCTCGCTGGACTACGCCCAGGTGTTCGCCAAGGCGCCGGCGCTCGCGCAGATGCACACCGAGATCCTGTCCGGCCAGATCTGGTCGGTGCCGACGGTGATCTGCATCTGCCTGTTCGTCGGCGCGATGGGCAAGTCGGCGCAGGTGCCGCTGCACGTATGGCTGCCGGACTCGATGGAAGGCCCGACACCGATCTCGGCGCTGATCCACGCCGCGACGATGGTGACCGCCGGTATCTTCATGGTCGCGCGCATGTCGCCGCTGTTCGAGCAGTCGCAGACCGCGCTCGACTTCGTCCTGTTCATCGGCGCGACCACCGCGTTCTTCACCGGATTGATCGGCATCGTCCAGAACGACATCAAGCGCGTGGTCGCGTACTCGACGCTCTCCCAACTCGGCTACATGACCGTCGCGCTCGGCTGCTCGGCGTACTCGGTCGCGGTCTACCACCTGATGACCCACGCCTTCTTCAAGGCCCTGCTGTTCCTGGCGGCCGGCAGCGTGATCATCGGCATGCACCACGAGCAGGACATGCGCCGCATGGGCGGCCTGCGCAAGTACATGCCGATCACCTATTGGACCTCGCTGATCGGCACCCTCGCGCTCGTCGGCACGCCGTTCTTCTCGGGCTTCTACTCGAAAGACAGCATCATCGACGCGGCGAAGGTCGCCGCCGAGCATGGCGGCTGGATTCAGCATTATGCCTACTGGTGCGTGCTGCTCGGTGTGTTCGTGACCAGCTTCTACAGCTTCCGCCTGCTGTACATGACGTTTCACGGCGAGGAGCGCTTCCGCCATCCGCCGCCGCGCGAGGAACACGGCCACGAGGATGCCGAGGCGCAGGCCCACCACGACGACCATCACGGCCCCGTCGAGCCGCACGAGTCGCCCTGGGTGGTCACCCTGCCGCTGATCCTGCTCGCGATCCCGTCGGTGGTGATCGGTTACATCACCGTCGGGCCGATGCTGTTCGGGCATTTCTTCGACGGTGCGATCGTGGTGAATTCCACGGCGCATCCGGCAATGGCGACGCTGGGCGAGGAGTTCCATGGCGCGGCTGCGATGGCGCTCGAGAGCCTCAAGCCGGGGCCGCTGTATCTGGCACTGGCCGGCTTCGGCCTGGCGACGTACATCTATCTGCTGCACCCGGCCCTGGCGCCGAAGCTCAAGAAGCAGTTCGCGCTGCCGGCACGCATCCTCGAAGACAAATACGGCTTCGACACGCTCTGGATCGAAGGCTTCGCCGGCACCGGCCTCAAGCTCGGCAAGCTGTTCTGGAAGGCTGGCGATACCGCGGTGATCGACGGCATCGTTGTGGACGGCACCTCCCGCTTCATCGGCGCCGCCGCCGGCGTGCTGCGCAAGCTGCAAACGGGTTACCTGTACCACTACGCGTTCGCGATGATCCTCGGCCTGATCGCGCTGCTCGGCGTCGTGCTGCGCTGGCCCGCCTGACCCCGCGGACATCGAGGAAGCCGGAATAACGCATGGAAAACCTGATGCCCTTCACGCTGCCGCTGCTGAGCCTGCTGATCTGGGTCCCGATCGTCGGCGGGGTCATGACGCTCGCACTGGGCCACCGGCCGGACGCGTCGCGCTGGTTCGCGCTGTTCATCGCCCTGGCAAGTCTCGTGCTCAGCGTGCAGCTCTACCAGAGCTTCGATTCGAGCCAGGTGGCGATGCAGTTCGTCGAGCGGCACGACTGGATTCCGAGCTACAAGATCAACTACGCACTCGGCGTCGATGGCATCTCGGTGGCGCTTATCGGCCTGACCTCGCTGACCACGGTGCTGGTGATCATCGGCGCATGGACCTCGATCACCCAGCGCGTGCACCAGTACCTGGCCTCGTTCCTGATCCTGCAGGGCGTGATGGTAGGCGTGTTCTGCGCGCTCGACGCGATGCTGTTCTACGTGTTCTTCGAGGCCATGCTGATCCCGATGTTCATCATCATCGGCGTCTGGGGCGGCCCGCGGCGCGTGTACGCGAGCATCAAGTTCTTCCTGTACACCTTCCTCGGCTCGATCTTCATGCTGATCGGGCTGATTTACCTGTACCTGAAATCCGGCAGCTTCGCGCTGGCCGACTGGCGTTCGCTGCAGCTGACGATGCCCGAGCAGACCTGGCTGTTCTTCGCCTTCCTGATCGCCTTCGCGGTGAAGGTGCCGATGTTCCCGGTGCACACCTGGTTGCCGGACGCGCACGTCGAGGCGCCGACCGGCGGCTCGGTGATCCTTGCGGCGATCATGCTGAAGATCGGTGGGTACGGCTTCGTCCGCTTCTCGGTGCCGATCCTGCCCGACGCCAGCGACCATTGGGCGTGGCTGATCGTCGCCCTGTCGCTGATCGCGGTGATCTACATCGGCCTGGTCGCCCTGGTGCAGGACGACATGAAGAAGCTGATCGCGTATTCGTCGATCGCGCACATGGGCTTCGTCACCCTGGGCATTTTCATCGGCCTCGCCCTGGTGCGCACGCTCGATCATCCGGCCGGGGCGCAGCTCGGCCTGCAGGGCGCAATGGTGCAGATGATCTCGCACGGCTTCATCTCCGGCGCGATGTTCTCCTGCGTGGGCGTGCTCTACGACCGCATGCACACGCGGATGATCCGCGACTACGGCGGCGTGGTGAACACGATGCCGTGGTTCGCCACGTTCTTCGTGTTCTTCGCGATGGCAAACTGCGGCCTGCCGGGCACCTCAGGCTTCGTCGGCGAGTTCATGGTGATCCTTGCCGCCTTCCAGCGCAGCCCGCTGATCGCCTTCGGCGCGGCGACCACGCTCGTGCTCGGCGCGGCCTACACCTTGTGGCTGGTCAAGCGCGTGGTATTCGGCAAGGTCGCCAACAAGCATGTCGCCGAGCTGCAGGACATGAACCTGCGCGAAGTCGTCGTGCTCGGCACGTTCGCCATCGGCGTGCTGCTGGTGGGCGTGTATCCCAAACCGTTGACTGACCTGATGGGTTCGGCTGTGTCGCAGCTGAGCACCGAGATGGCCGTAAGCAAGCTGCCGCGCTGAGAGACCGACAACGATGCCGACCCTTGCCGACCTGCTGCCCCTGCGCCCCGAACTGGCGGTGCTGGCCGGCGCCTGCCTGTTGCTGCTGATCGACATGTTCGCCAGCGGTCGCGAGCGCTTGCTGCTGTTCTGGACTGCGCTCGCCACACTCGGCATCGCGGCCGGGCTGGTGGTGCTGAACGGCGGCTTCGCCGGTGCCGAAACGACGAAGGCCTTCAACGGCATGTTCGTGCGCGACCTCGCCGGCGACGTGCTCAAGTTCACCATTCTCGTGGTCAGCGCGTTCGCCTGCGTGTACGCGCGCACCTACCTCGCCGATCGCAATCTATCGCGCGGCGCGTTCCACATCCTGCTGATGTTCGCGGTGCTCGGCATGATGCTGCTGGTCTCGGCCGGCAGCCTGGTCACGCTCTACCTCGGGCTGGAACTGCTGGCGTTGTCGTCGTACGCGCTGGTGGCGTTGAACCGCGATTCGGCGATCGGCTCGGAAGCGGCGATGAAGTACTTCGTGCTCGGTTCGCTGTCGTCGGGCATGCTGCTGTACGGCATGTCGATGGTGTACGGCGCGACCGGCGCGCTCGACCTCGCCGCCATCCACGCCGTCGCCGGCAACGCGCAGGACCACACCATGCTGATGTTCGGCGTGGCCTTCCTCGTGGTCGGCATCGCCTTCAAGTTCGGCGCTGCGCCGTTCCACATGTGGCTGCCCGACGTCTACCAGGGCGCACCCACGAACGTCACGGTGTTCATCGGCTCGGCGCCCAAGCTCGCCGCGTTCGGGCTGGCCTACCGCCTGCTCGAAGCCGGCGCCGGTCCGTTGGCGGCGCATTGGCAGCCGATGCTGGCATGGCTCGCGGTGCTGTCGCTGGCGATCGGCAACCTGTTCGCGCTGGTGCAGACCAGTCTCAAGCGCATGCTCGCGTACTCGACGATCTCGCACGTCGGCTTCCTGTTCCTCGGTCTGTCGAACGCTACGCCGACCGGCTATGCAGCGGCGATGTTCTACGCGATCAGCTACGCGCTGATGGCGACCGCCGCCTTCGCCAGCCTGATCGTGCTCAGCAGCCGCGGCCACGACGCCGAGGACATCGACGACCTGCGCGGCCTCAACGCGCGCAACCCGTGGTTGGCGCTGCTGGTGCTGCTGGTGATGGCCTCGCTGGCCGGCGTGCCGCCGTTCCTCGGATTCTGGGCCAAGCTCGCCGTGCTGCGCGCCGCGCTCGACGCGAACATGCTGTGGCTGGCGATCGTCGGCGCGGTGTTCGCGGTGATCGGCGCGTTCTACTACCTGCGC
>DATHOV010000453.1:0-2384 GCA_035484515.1 Lysobacteraceae bacterium | reverse complement strand
CCGCCAGCGCATCCTTGAGGCTGGTCGCGTGCCCCTCCTCCACTGCGACGTCGATCACGACGTAGCCGATCGCGCCATCGGTCTGCAGGTATTCGCCCTCGATGTTGACGTTCTCCTTCGAGAACACGTCGTTGATGCGCGAGAGCATGCCGGGCACATTGCGGTGGATGTGCAGCAGGCGCTGGCTGCCTGGATGTCCGGGCAGCGAGGCCTCGGGGAAGTTCACCGCCGAGAGGGTCGAGCCGTTGTCGCTGTAGCGCACGATCTTGGAGGCGACCTCGATGCCGATGTTGTCCTGCGCCTCGAGCGTGCTGCCGCCGACGTGCGGGGTCAGGATCACGTTGTCCATGCCGATCAGCGGCGACTCGAACGCGTCGTCGTTGCCCTTGGGTTCGACCGGGAAGACGTCGACCGCGGCGCCGGAAAGATGGCCCGAGTGCAGGGCGTCGGCGAGTGCGTCGATGTCCACCACCGTGCCGCGCGAAGCGTTGATGAGGGACGCGCCGCGGCGCATGCGCGCGAGGTGTTCGGCGCCGATCATCATCCGCGTCTGCGGCGTTTCCGGCACGTGCAGGGTCACCACATCGGCGCGTTCGAGCAGGTCTTCGAGGCCGGTGGTCGGGCGCGCGTTGCCGAGGGTGAGCTTGCGCTCGATGTCGTGGTAGATGACGCGCATGCCGAGGGCCTCGGCGAGCAGGCCGACCTGCGTTCCGATGTGCCCGTAGCCGACGATCCCGAGCACCTTGTCGCGTACCTCGAAACTTCCGGCCGCGGACTTCGACCAGCCGCGGCGATGGCACTCGGCGTTCTTCTGCGGGATGCGACGCAACAACAGGATGGCCTCGGCGATGACCAGTTCGGCGACGCTGCGCGTGTTCGAATAAGGGGCGTTGAACACCGGCGTGCCCGACAGCCTGGCGGCGTTCAGATCGACCTGGTTGGTACCGATGCAGAAGCAGCCGATCGCGATCAGGCGTCTGGCTTCCGCGAGCACCTCCGCGGTCAGGTGGGTGCGCGAACGGATGCCGACGAAGTGGGCGTCGGCGATCCGGCGTTTCAGCTCGTCTTCGGGCAGCGACTTCTGGTGGAACTCGATCTGCGTGTAGCCGGCTGCGGTGAATACATCGACCGCGCTCTGGCTGACGCCCTCCAGCAGCAGCACGCGGATATCCTGTTTCGGAAACGAGGTTTTCTTCATGGGATGAGCATCGGGAACGTCGCGGAAGGATGGAGGAATCGCGGCAATGAAAGCCCCGTCACGGCGGGTACCTGCCGGACTATGCCAGAATCTCAGCGGCTTGCGGCGGTGCAACAATGCCGCCGCGTGGCATCTTTGCCGGGTCGTCCTCCATCCCCACGGAACGTTCATGAGTTCAGAAGCACTTTCGGAACTAGCCCGGCGCGCTCCGCACCTCCAGATCCGCACCGACCCGGACGATCTTGAGCATTACGGCCGCGACTGGACGCGGCGCTGGATGCCCGCGCCGCTGGCGATCGCGTTCCCGACGACGATCGAGAACGTGCAGTGCATCGTGCGCTGGGCAGTCGAGTACGGCGTGGCGTTGGTGCCCTCGGGCGGCCGGACCGGACTGTCCGGCGGTGCCGTGGCGGCGAACGGCGAACTCGTGGTCAGCTTCGATCGCATGAACCGCTTGCTCGGCTTCGATCCGGTCGATCGCTACCTCACGGTGCAGCCGGGCGTCGCCCTGCAGACCGTGCAGGAAGCGGCGCGCGAACGCGGCCTGCTGTATCCGGTCGACTTCGGCGCGCGCGGCTCCTGCCAGATCGGCGGCAACATCGCGACCAATGCCGGCGGCATCCGTGTCATCCGTTACGGCAGCACGCGGCAATGGGTCACCGGACTGAAACTGGTCAGTGGCACCGGCGAGCTGCTCGATCTCAATCGCGGCCTGATCAAGAACGCCACCGGCTACGACCTGCGCCATCTGATCATCGGGTCGGAAGGCACGCTGGGGCTGGTCGTCGAAGCCACGCTCGCGCTGACCGATGCGCCACCGCCCTCGCAGGTGATGCTGCTCGCACTGCCGGCGATGGATGCGCTGATGCGGGTGTTCGACGTGTGCCGTGCGCGGCTGACCCTGAGCGCGTTCGAGTTCTTCACCGACCGCGCGCTGCATCACGTGGTCGCGCATGGAGCGAAGCGGCCGTTCGAGTCCGGGTCGCCGTATTACGTGGTGACCGAGTTCGATGCGGCCGACGAAGCCGCGCAGGGCGCCGCGCTCGCAGTCTTCGAGCAATGCCTGGAAGCCGGCTGGGTCAGCGATGGCGTGTTGAGTCAGAGCGAGGCGCAGGCCGCGGCGATGTGGAAGCTGCGCGAGGGCATCACCGAGAGCCTGGCGCGTCACCGGCCCTACAAGAACGAC
>DATHOV010000452.1:0-5513 GCA_035484515.1 Lysobacteraceae bacterium | reverse complement strand
AAGAAGGCGTCGACAACCGCGCACGCTGGCAGGCGATGGGCCGGCAATCGCTCGTAGCCGATCTCGACGAGGGCATCGCACAGGTCACAGACATGTTCGTCTACGACATGTCGGCCAAGGGTCGCGCGGAGTGGTCGATGGACGGCGACAAGGTCGACATCACGATCAAGGGCCAGACGCTCCACGGGGTGCCGATCCGGCAGACGCAGGACTGGGCATGGGTTCGCACCGGCCATGCCCGCTCGCAAACCGTGCAGGGGATCGAGCCGGTGGGCGAGCACGAAGGAGTCGTCGCGACGCCAGCTGCGAGTGCGGACGCGGCTGGGGCCAAAAAGGGGCCGGAGTAAGTATCCGCTTCAATCGATACGGCAATTTACTCTGGCCCCTTTCCCCCGTCGTTCGCCAGTAGCCTGCCAAGAGCTTTCCCGGTGTCTGAAGGGTCTCGGCAACTTCCGTTCATGGTTCCCTTCGGCAGGCTCAGGGCAGGCTGGCTCACCACGAACGGAAGTTGTTTGGAGGTTCCCTGCCCGCACCCGACGCAGCCATTACAATCGCAGGTCCACGTGCAACGTCCCGTCGAAGCGCCAGCGGCGTCGACCGGTGGTGCCTTCGCCCTATCCGGAATCCACATGCCATCACTGCAACAACCCGCACTCGACGACAACCTCGCCGATGCAGTCAGCGCGAGTATCGCGTTGCTCGAAGCTGTCGCCGCCGATCGGTCGTTGCTCGATCGATTGCCTCCCGAGGAACGCGTGCGCTTGCATGCGGCGGTGGGCAAGTTCTATCACCCCGATCCGGTGCAGCGACGCCGCAAGCGCAAGGCGGAATCGCGCGAGCGCAATGCGGCGCAGGTCGCGAAGGAAGAATCCGTGCTGCATGCGACGGGCATCCGCGAACTGCGTCGACGGCCGGTATTCACCACGCCGAACATCTTCCCGCCGGAAGGTTTCGTACAGGACGACAGCGAGGACAACGAACCCGAGCGTCGCGAAGCGATCGAGCCCAAGCATTGCTATGTCTGCAAGCGGAAGTATTCCCAGATCCACCATTTCTACGACCAGATGTGCCCGACCTGCGCTGCGTTCAATTTCGCCAAGCGCACGGAGACGGCCGACCTGCGCGGACGCGTCGCGCTGTTGACCGGAGGACGCGTCAAGATCGGCTACCAGGCCGGGCTCAAGCTGTTGCGTGCGGGCGCGAGCCTGATCGTGACGACGCGTTTTCCGCGCGACTCGGCGGCGCGTTACGCCGAAGAACCCGACTTCGGCGAGTGGTCGGACCGACTGGAGATCTTCGGGCTCGACCTGCGCCACACGCCGAGCGTCGAGGCGTTCTGCCACGAACTCGTCACCACGCGCGACCGCCTCGATTTCATCATCAACAACGCCTGCCAGACCGTGCGCCGTCCGCCGGAGTTCTACGCGCACATGATGGAAGGCGAGACCGCGGCCGCGCACGACGTGCCGGCGCATCTGCGCAAATTGCTCGGCGGTTACGAAGGCCTGCGTCGCTACGCGATGTTGCCCGAGGCGGCACACCCCGATGCAAGCGGGTCGTCGCTGGCGACGCAACGGAATGCCGAGGCCATCGCCGGCATCGCGCGTGCCGCCGAGCTGTCGCAGGTGCGATTGCTCGCGGAGGAATTCGCCGGCCAGTCGCATTTGTTTCCACAGGGCCGCCTCGACCAGGACCTGCAGCAGATCGACCTGCGCGAACGCAATTCATGGCGGCTGCTGATGGCCGAAGTGCCGTCGGTCGAACTGCTCGAAGTGCAGCTCGTCAACGCGATCGCGCCCTTCATCATCAACGCGCGGCTGAAGCCGCTGATGTTACGCACGCCAGTTTCTGGCGAACGCACGCGCGACAAGCACATCGTCAACGTGTCGGCGGTCGAGGGGCAGTTCTACCGGAAGTTCAAGACCACCCGGCATCCGCACACCAACATGGCCAAGGCCGCGCTGAACATGATGACGCGCACCTCGGCGACCGATTACCAGGGTGATGGCATCCACATGAATGCGGTCGACACCGGCTGGGTCACCGACGAGGATCCGGTGGAGATCGCCACGCGCAAGGTCGTCGAGGAGCGCTTCCACCCACCGCTGGACATCGTCGACGGTGCCGCACGCATCGTCGATCCGATCATCGACGGCTTCAACACCGGCAAGCATATGTGGGGGAAGTTCCTGAAGGACTACAAGGTGGCGGATTGGTAGGGGCCGCGGGTTAGCCAGGCTCCCGCACTTCCCTCACCGACGACTTCGCCAGGCACGCGATCCCGAGCACGACAAGAGCCGCGCCCAGGGCCTTGCCAGGCCCGATGTGCTCGCCGAACCACACCGCGGAAACCAACATCACGCTGACCACTTCCAGGTGCGATGCTGCGAACGCCGGACCGATCGGCGCGTGCCTGAGCAGGCGCATCCAGGTGAGGAAGGCGCCGATGTATCCGGCGATCGCGCCATAGATCCATGGCGCGGCGAACAGCCGCAGGACCCAGTGCAGGTCGGCTTCCGGCGGGAACGCGTGCATCCCTGCGAGCTTGAAGCTGACCTGGGCCAGGGTGTCGAACGCCATCAGCACGACGAACCCGATCGCGATGGACAGGCGGCTGGCACTCATGGGCTCAGCCCGACGACCACGACGCCGAGGCAGATCAGGGCGACACCCGCCATCCGCATCGGCGTCAGCCGCTCACGAAAGATCACGCGTCCTGCCAGCAGGATCGCGACGATGTTGATCGACCCCAGCAACACGCCGCGCCCCAACGGCATCAGCGACAGGAAGACCGTCCATGCCAGCAACTGGAACACGTAGCAGGCGATGCCGAGCCACAGCACCGGCCGGCACGCCATGTATCGCCAGCGTGCCAGGCCTTCGCCGGCGCAGGCATCCGAAGTGGCCGCCTTGAAGGCGACCTGGCCGACGGTGTCGAGCGCGACGGTGAGCATCCAGACGGGCAGGACGGCGATGCTCATGGGATCGGGTCGGAGTCCACCTGCATCGGCGCAGCATCGATGGCACACGGTCGAAACGAGGTTGGGCGATCGGATGGCAAGGGCATTCCCGCGTGGCGCACGCGACGCGACGATATCAGCAAACAGCCCTCTCGATCGGGGCCACAGCGCTCACGCTCTGATTCCCTTTCGCCCTGGACGCAGGTGTCTGCGGGGAAGGCCTTGCGGCAATTCATGCGCCTGCATGAATGAGAATCCAGGCGCTATGCCGCGTCTGCCATCCGCGTCAGGAACTTCGTCATGAAGACATCGGCCGGCACCGGCTTGCTGAAGAGATAACCCTGCATCTCGTCGCACTTGAGCAACCGCAGCAGGCGCGATTGCTCTTCGGTCTCGACGCCCTCGGCGACGACCTTGAGCTTGAGGGAATGCGCGAGGCTGACGATGGTCGAGACCAGCGCGAGTCCGTCGGGCCCGGCGGTCATGTCGTTCACGAAGGCGCGGTCGATCTTGAGCGTGTCCACCGGCAGCTTCGACAGGTAGCTGAGCGACGAATAGCCAGTGCCGAAGTCGTCGATCGCGATGGTGACGCCCATCGCGCGGATCGCCATCAGCAGCGCCGTACTGTGCTTGACGTCCTCCATGATCAGGCTTTCGGTGATTTCCAGTTCCAGTCCGGCCGCGGCATCCGCATCGACGGCGAGCGCCTGCTCGATTTCGGCGACGAAGTTGCGGTTGCGCAGTTGCAGCGGCGACACGTTCACCGCGATGCGCACGAGCGGAAAGCCGGCGTCGCGCCAGCGCAGGGAGTCCTGGATGGCCTTGCGCATCGCCCAGCGTCCGACCTCGTGGATCAGGCCGGTCTCCTCGAGGATGGAGATGAACTGTAACGGTGGCACCAGGCCGGTTTTCGGATCGTTCCAGCGGATCAGCGCCTCGGCGCTGGTGAGCAGGCCGGTGGCGAGGTTCACCTTGGGCTGGTAGTGCAGCACGAACTCTTCGTTGTCGAGGGCATCGCGCAGCCGGTTCTCCAGCAGGAGGCGTTCGGCGACCCGCTCGGTCATCGCCTGGGCGAAAAACAGATAGCGATCGCCGGTCGCCTTGCATTTCTTCAGTGCCGCTTCCGCATTGCGCAGCAAGGTCTCCGATTCCGCCCCGTCATCCGGGAACAAGGCGATGCCGACCTTGACCGACACGCGCACATCGTTGTCCCCGAGCCGGAACGGCCCGCGGAACGTCGCGTCCAGCCGCTGCTCGACGTAGCGGCCGACCTGTTCGACGTTGTCCATGTTGGACGCGACGACCGCAAAGCGGTCCGCCCCGATGCGCGCGAAGCGGTCTGCGTGGCCGCCCACCGCGATCAGCCGTTCCGCAACCTGCTTGAGCAGGTCATCGCCGGCATTGCGTCCGAACGCGTCGTTGATCTCCTTGAACCGCTGGATGTCGAGCACCAGCACGACCTGCAGGATGTTCTCGATGCGCGCCAGCAACAGCTTCGCCTGCAGACGTTCGAGGAACAGGGTCTGGTTCGCGAATCCCGTCAACGGGTCGAAATAGGCGAGGTAGTCGAGCTTTTCGCGGGACCGCTCGGCATCCGCGCGCTGGCGCAGCGCATCTTCCATCATGTTCAACGATGCGATCGCCGATTCGTTGAGTTCCCTGGTGCGCTCGCCGACCTTCAGGTCCAGCTGGTTGTTGAACGCGATCAGCTCGGCATGGCTGGCGCCGAGTTCCTCGGCCATCTTGTTGAATGCGGCACCGACGATGCCGATTTCGTCGTGCGAGGTGACCGCGACCCGCGCCGTGTAGTCGTGGGCCGACAGTCGCACCGCGCTGTCCTTGAGTTCCGCGAGCGGTCGCGCGATTCGCCTGGCGGCGCCGTATCCGAAGAAGGCCACCAGGAAAACGGCCACGGCACCGGCCGCGACGATCACGTACAGCTCATTGCGACCTGCGGCGAAGAGTTCGTTGCGGATCGGCGTGTATTCGAGGACGACAGCTCCGATGGTCGCCGCGCCGCGACGGATCGGAACGACGACCTGGTGCGCGCCCGCAGCATCACCGATCGGGGCTTCGATGAAGTACCTGAGCCTGCCGTCGGCGATCGTCTGGCCTACTTCGTCGGCGGGATCGGAGTCGTACCTGTCGCCAATCTCGGCCGGGTGGGCGTCCGCGAGTCCGATCTGGTGGGTGTCGACGATCACGAAGTCGCGACTGTCGACCGAGTGCAGACGCGAGACGTAGGCCTGCGGATCAGGCCTGATGCCGTGCTCGTCGACGACGGTATCGGCCATGACCTCGGCCACGTGCGAAGCTTCCAGCTTCGCTGCCAGCTCGACCTCCGCGACATGGGCCTCGATCGTGATGCCGACGAACAACGCGATGAACAGCGCGCCGACGCCGAAGGCCGCGGCAAGCCTCCAGCGGATGGTCTGCCGGGGCTTGAGCGTTTTCACCGGCCCCCGCCCGCGGCAGGCGCACGAATCGCCCGGGCCGGCGCCACCGGCAATGGCGCAGAAGGATCGAATGCCGTGCGCCCGGCCAGTGCCGGAA
>DATHOV010000451.1:0-5261 GCA_035484515.1 Lysobacteraceae bacterium | reverse complement strand
GGATCGCGCGCGAACGGCGAAGCCGGCCTGAAGGGCGAACGCCATGGATGGCGTCGTGAGTAAAGTGGGGATCCAGTTGCTGCAGGACCGTGCAGCACCGCTATGAGGCGGGGCTGCACGGATGTCACGACGGGTCAGTCGCCCTCGTGCACGAGGTCGGCGTAATCCGGATTCCGGCGTACCCACACCTCGGCGTAGGAACACCTCGGCGCCACGCGCATTCCGCGTTCGCGTGCACTCTCGAAGGCATGTTTCATCAATGCCGACGCGATGCCGCGTCCGGCGAGCGCATCCGGCACTTCGGTATGCCGGATCACCAGGGTCGTTCCGTCGATGCGGTACTCGAGCACGGACAGCTCGCCGTCCACGACGGCTTCCAGGCGCTGCCTTGCGGGATTGTCGGTGATCACGATATCCATGCCGGCCTCACCAATCCACGCGCTCGGGCAGCAGGCCGCGCAACTCGAGGTCGGTCAGGTTGCGCCACTGCCCGGTCTTGAGATGCCCGAGCTTGACGTTGCCGATGCGCACGCGCATGAGCTGCTTCACGCGATAGCCGAAGTGTGCGGCCATCAGCCGGATCTGCCGATTCAGGCCCTGCACCAGCACGACCCGGAAACCGAAGCGCCCGAGCTTGCCGGTCTTGCACGGCAGGGTGAGCTGGCCATGGATCGGCACGCCGCGCGACATGCCGCGCAGGAACTCCTCGGTGACCGCCTGGCTCACGCCGACCAGGTATTCCTTTTCCAGCTTGTTTTCCGCGCGCAGGATCGCGTTGACGATATCGCCGTTGCTGGTCAGCAGGATCAGGCCTTCGGATTCCTTGTCCAGCCGGCCGATCGGGAAGATGCGCTGCTCGTGGCTGACGAAATCGACGATGTTGCCCTTGACTGCGCTCTCGGTCGTGCAGGTGATGCCGGGTGGCTTGTTGAGCGCGATATAGACGTGTCGGCGCGCGCCCGGCTTCACCACGCGGATGCGCAGTTCGCTGCCGTCCACCCGCACATCGTCGCCGGCTTCGACCTGCGCACCCATGCCGACCAACTTGCCGTTGATCGTGACGCGCTGCTCGGCGATCAGCCGATCGGCTTCGCGCCGCGAGCAATAACCGGACTCGCCGATGTATTTGTTCAATCGCATGGGGGCGCATGCTGGCGCATTCGAGGGGCGCTGTCATCCATGCTCCTGTGAGCGAATTTCCGCAATGCATGAAACCGCGCCGGTAGCTGCTCGCAACGCCTTGGGGCTTGGAACCTGCTCCAGCTCCGCCTCTCCTAGCCATTCCCCTCCCCCTTTGCCATCATCGACCGCATGCCGCCGCAGGGAGCGGGCTGGATGGGGAGCAGGTCCTTCTTCGCTGAACTCAGGCGCCGCAACGTGCTGCGCGCGGGAGCGTTCGGCTGGAAAGGCCCGGGCCCCGCACGGTCGAAACCATGACCGACCAGCGTCCGACAGACGACCGCAGGCAGCGCCGCGACCGTCGCGCGGCCGAGGCCATGGCCGAGAAGCGCCGGCAGGCCGGGCGCGATCCATCGCAGGAGGACAACCCGACCGGACCCGCCCCCGGCAGGCACTCCTTCTTCGCCGAGCTCAAGCGCCGCAATGTGCTGCGGGCGGCGACGTTCTACGCGGCGAGCGCGTGGCTGATCGTGCAGATCGCCACCCAGGTGTTTCCGTTCTTCGACATCGCGAACTGGGTGGTGCGATGGATCGTGATCGCGGCCGCGATCGGGTTCCCGTTCGCGATGGCGTTCTCGTGGTTCTACGAGTGGACGGCGCAAGGCATCGTGCGCGAGAGCGAGGTGGCGCCGGAGAACTCGATCACCCTCGAGACCGGCAGGAAGCTCGAGCGCGTGACCATCGTGGTGCTCGGCGTGGCGGTGGTGCTGCTGCTCGCCAATATCTTCGTGATCCATCACGACGATTCTGCGCCGCACGCAGCCGGCAACATGTCCATCGCGGTTCTGCCTCTTGCCAACGAAAGCACCGACAAGAGCGAACAGTATTTCTCCGACGGCCTGTCCGAGGACCTGATCACCGCGCTGTCGCAGTTCAAGGGATTGAAGGTCATCGGCCGCAATTCGGCGTTCCAGTTCCGCGACACGAAGGACGACAGCAAGACCATCGGCGAGAAGCTCGGCGTGGCGCATCTGCTGGAGGGCAGTGTGAGCCGTGCGGGCGACGAGGTGCGGATCAACGGCGAGCTGGTCAAGGCCATCGACGGGACCACCGAGTGGTCGGAGCACTACCAGCGCCCGTACAAGGACCTGTTCGCGGTGCAGGACGACATCACCCAGGCCGTCGCCACCGCGCTGCAGGCGACCCTGATGCCGGGTGCGACGACTGCGACCGGCAGCGATCATCCGCCGAGCGGCAATCTCGATGCCTACACCGCCTACCTGCAGGGCAAGTTCTACTTCGCGCGCAACACCGAGGCCGACCACCGCAAGGCGATCGACTTCTACACGACGGCGACGCAACTCGATCCCGGGTATGCCCGGGCCTATGCCGGGCTGTCGCATTCGCTGACGGTGCTTGCGGGGCAATTCATGCAGGGCGATGCGGCGCGCCAGGCCTATACGCAGGCGCGCGTCGCGGCGAACAAGGCGCTGGATCTGGATCCGAAGCTGGCGGCGGCGTACGACGCACGCGGCGCGCTCCTGCTCAACGCCGACCTCGACTGGATCGATGCCGAGGCCGACTACCGGCGCGCCTTCCAGCTCGCGTCGAACGACGACACCGCCCGGGCCAATCTCGGACAGATGCTGGCCGCGCTGGGCAAGCCCGAGCAGGCGATCGACCTGACCAGGCAGGCGCTGGTCTCCGATCCGCTGCGGGCGGGCTGGTATGCGTGGCTGGCGCGCTACCTGCCCGTACTCGGTCGCCTCGACGAGGCCGAGAAGGCGAGCCGCAAGGCGATCGAACTGCAGCCAGCCGCGGCTGGTTATCACGAACTGCTGACGGTGGTCGCGGTGATGCGCGGCGATGCGAAAGCCGCTCTCGAAGACGCGCAGCAGGAACGGCCCGGTCCCTACGGCGACATCGCGACGGCGCTGGCGTTGCAGATCGGCAGCGACAAGGCCGCCGCCGATGCGGCACTGAAGACGCTGATCGACAAGGATGCCGCCAGCGCCGCGTACCAGGTCGCCGAGGTGTATGCCCTGCGCAAGGATCCGGACCAGGCCTTCGCGTGGCTGGATCGTGCGTGGACGAACCGCGATGCGGGCATCCAGTTCCTGCTGTACGACCCGTTCCTGTCGCATTACCGGAACGACCCGCGCTTCGCCGGGTTCTGCAGGAAGGTCGGGTTGCCGGTTCCTGCGGATGACGCGGTACCGGCCGCCGCGTCGCACGCGTCTTCCGATGCTTCCGCTGCCTCCACGGCCGCATCGGCATCGGGACGCGCTCCATGAGCGAGCGCCCGTCCTTTCTCGCCGAACTCAAGCGGCGCAACGTGCTGCGCGCGGCGACCTTCTACGCGGCGAGCGCGTGGCTGGTCGTGCAGGTCGCAACCCAGGTGTTCCCGTTCTTCCACATCGCCGAGTGGGTAGTGCGCTGGATCGTGGTGGCGGCGGCGATCGGGTTTCCCTTCGCGATGGCGTTCTCGTGGTTCTACGAGTGGACGCCGCAGGGCATCCAGCGCGAGAACGAGGTTGCGCCGGAGTCGTCAGTTACCAGCGACACCGGCAAGAAGCTCGAACGCTGGACGATCGCCGTGCTGGGCCTGGCCGTGGTGCTGCTGCTCGCCGACCGTTTCGTGCTGCACAGGGACGCGGAGGCGGCCACGAGCGCATCGACTGACAAGTCGATCGCGGTCCTGCCGCTGAGGAACCTCAGCGCGGACAAGGACAACGTCTATTTCGCCGATGCGCTGGGCGAGGAGATCATCAACTCGCTCACCCGCACGCCGGAACTGCACGTGGCCTCGCGCACGGCGTCCTTCGCGTTCCGCGACAGCAGCAAGCCGATCTCCGAGATCGCCGCGAAGCTGGGCGTCGCGACCTTGCTGGAGGGCTCGGTGCAGCGCAGCGGCGACAAGCTGCGTGTGACGGTCCAACTGGTGCGTGCTGCGGATGGTTTCGAGCTGTGGTCGGAGAACTACGACCGCACCAGCAAGGACGTGATCGCGGTCGAGGAGGACGTGGCGCGCTCGATCGCCACCGCCCTGAAGATCGCCACCGATCCGAAGGCGTTGGCGGCGATGCAGCATGCGGGAACGCGTTCGGTACCCGCCTACGAGGCCTACCTGAAATGCCTGGCGCTGTATTTCAAGTCCATCGCCACAGGCGACTACGACCTTTATACGGAAGCCATCGCGTCCGCCCACGAGGCGACTTCGATCGATCCGGGTTTTGGTGACGCCTACGGGGCGGCCGCGCTGGTTGAAGGCATCATCACGGATCCAACCACGATCAAGACGCAGGCGATCACCGCGATCCCGTTCGCGGAACGCATGCGGATGCTGCGCGTCGACCTCGACGGCGCGATCGCCAACGCGCGCAACCCGGTCGAACGCAAGAAGTACCGGGCCGTCCAGGCCTCGCTGGATGTGCGTTTGAAGGACGCCTCCGCGCTGATGTCGGACTACCTGCGGGAAAATCCGAACGATCCCTATGCCCAGGACACCCTGGCCACCTGGTCGGTCATGCTCGGCGACTTCGCGCGGGCCCGTGCCCTCGCAGAAGCGCTGGCCAGGGTGGGGCCGACGGGGCTCAACAACGAGCCGATGCTGACCATGTTGCGCGCGCGCGCCGCGCGCCGGGCCGCCGAACTGGCGCGCCAGGGAATCGCACAGGAGCCGGACAGCATCGAGGTCCTGTACCAGGCGCACCGTGCCCTGCTGTCGGTCGGCGCGACCCAGGACGCCGCCCGGCTCCTGCCGCAACTGCTCGCCAGCGACCTGCCGGATGCCGCCAAGCGGATGCTGCGCATTCGCCAGGCCTGCGCCGAAGGGCGACGCGCGGACGCCGAAGCCCTGGTGGACCCGACACCGGACACGGACGACTACGGCCGGTCGCTGCAATGGCAGCAGTTCCTCCTGCTTGGTCGCACCGAGGACGCCAGGCACCTGCTCGAACGTTACGACACGCCCGAACAGCTCTATGCGCTCTCGACGTACATGGCCTACCCGATGTTCGATGCGAAGCAGTATCCGCTGCTGCTCAAGACGCTCGCATCGCAGGGGATCAAGCCGTTGCTGCCGCAGCCGGAAGCCTACGCCTGCAAACCTGAGACCGCTTCGCGATGAGCGCCTCGTTCTT
>DATHOV010000450.1:0-3760 GCA_035484515.1 Lysobacteraceae bacterium | reverse complement strand
GCCACGTGCTCGATTCCGGCCGCGCCTTCGTGATCGCGGTCAACAAGTGGGACGGCCTGACCACCTATCAGCGCGAGCAATGCGAATCGATGCTCGACCGCAAGCTCACCTTCGTGCCGTGGGCGGAGAAGATCCACATCTCCGCAAAGCACGGTTCGGGACTGAAGGAACTGTTCAAGGCGATCCATCGCGCACACGCGTCGGCCATTCGCGTCTTCAGCACCTCGGAAGTCACCAAGGCGATCGAGATCGCCACCGAGACCTTCCCGCCGCCGGCCATTCGCGGCCATGTCTCGAAAATGCGCTATGCGCATCCGGGCGGCGAGAACCCGCCGACCTTCATCGTCCACGGTACCCGCCTGAAGTCGCTGTCGGAGAGCTACAAGCGCTACCTCGAGAACTTCTTCCGCAAGCGCTTCAAGCTCGTCGGCACGCCGGTGCGTTTCGAGTTCCGCGAAGGCGCCAATCCCTACGAGGGCAAGCGCAACGTCCTCACCGAGCGCCAGAAGCGCGACCGCAGCCGCATGATCCGCAACGCGAAGAAACGCGAAAAGTGACGCAGTGGCGCGACCGCGCAGCGGTCGCCTTTGCCGCTGCGTCATCCCCGCGCAGGCAGCGCGAATCCACAAGATTCTTCCGGCCTGCGCCTATTGCATCTTCCGTTCGAGCGCCACGCGGTCGAATCCGCCGACGGAGAACCTCAGCGAGCGCGGCTTGCCGTCCACGACGACGCCGAACGTGAGCACGCGGATCTTGTCGAGGCTGGCGCGGAGGGTCTTTTCGTCGTCGATGTTCAGCGAGTGCGGGTTCTCCGCGGAAATGCTCGCCGCGAACGGCCGCGCCGGCTGGTCGTCGAACTGCACCGACAACCTGCATTTGTGCGCGCAGCCGAACTTGCCTTTGTCCAGGACCAGTCCCGCGCTGTGTCCCCACTGGGGATGGTTGCGCATCACCAGCCGCGCCGGCTCCGCATCCGGGTTCCCGCTGTCGCTGTCGGAAAGGATCGAGGCGGTGATCAATGCGACTTCGTTGCTGCTGCCGTTCATCGCGACGACGTTGTACGACCACAACGTGGCCAGATGGCTCCGGTCGCGCGCCTCGCTGGCGCGCATCCTCGTATCGGACAAGGTGGACTGGACCGAGCTGACCGACGCGCTGCCGGGTGCGAGCTTCTGCAGTCGGTCGGCATAGGAAAGCGCCAGATCCCACTGCCCGGCGGCGCGCGCCTGCTGGTAGTCGCGCACGAGTTCGGCGACCGCGTTGCTGCGCTGCATCCGGCTGATGGTGCTTCGTGCAGCGGCATCGCGACCGGCATCGTCGCTGCAGCCAGCCAGGACCAGCGCGAGAAGCCCGACGACCCCGATGGCACGAGGGTTCATGAACTCAATCCCTGAGTTGCGACGCGATGTGCGGTATTCGAACACAAATCGACTATCGGAATCCCCTGGCCAGGGAACTTGCCTGCGGACGTTTACCTGTTGTTGGCCATCGCACTGGAAGCCCGGAAAAGCGGAAATCTGCTCTGGCCCCTTTTTGCACTGCGACGCGGAGCTCGCCAAGCAATGGCTGTCGAAGGTGCGCGTGATCGGCGAAACGCTCAAGCTGCTGCCGCCACGCATCGCCCCCGGCGTGCTCGAGACCGTCAGCGAAGCGCTCTACGCGAACCGATGGCTGCGCACGCGCTACAAGGACGCCAAGGGCCGCGTGAGCCAGAAGCGCGTGATGCCGCTCGGCCTCGCCCAGCAGGGCCCACGGCTGTACCTGGTCTGCCGCTACGAGACAGGCGGCGAACGCAGCTTCGCCCTGCACCGCATGAGTGCGGTCCACGCCGAAGCGAACGTGTTCGAACGCCCCTCCGACTTCGATTTCGAACGCTTCGACGACGATGGCGCCCTCGCCTTCGGCGACGGCACCCTCGTGCATCTGGCCTTCTCGATCGAGCGCCATGCCGGCCACCACCTCACCGAATCGAAGCTCTCGAAGGACCAGACGGTCCGCGAGGACGGCGACCGGCTGCACATCGCCGCGACGGTGGCCGATTCGCTGTTCCTGCATCGGTGGTTGTATGGATATACGCGGGAGATGGGCGACGTTTCGAAGGAGGTGGTGGGGGAGGGGGAGCGCGGGCGACGGGGGTGAGGCGGGGGCCGCGGCGGAAATCGGCTCTGTCCCCCAGAAAAGCCGGCGGTCGGCCTGGACAAGCGAGCGGTCGGCCTTCGCAAGCCGGCGGTCGGACTTGGCAGGCGAGCGGCCTGACCCGGCAGGCCAGCGAGCGGTCTCGTCAGGCCCGCGGCCGGCCTGGGCAAGCGAGCGGATGGTCTAGTCGGGCGAGCGGGCGGACTGGGCAAGCGGGCGGACGGTCTCGTTGGGCGACTGGTCGGCCTTCGCAAGCCATCGGGCGGAGTCGTCAAGCGGATGGCTGGGCAGCGCAAACCACCGGCCGACCTTGGCAAGCGAGCGGTCGGCCTAGTCAAGCCAACGGCGAGTCTTCACGGGCGGTCAGTCGGCCAAACGCGTTGATTGGCCTTGTCACGAAAGCCTTCGGTCATGGAAGGCCGACAGTCGGCCTCAGGAACCCACACGGCGCAAGGATCGATGGCGGCCTTCGGCCTATTCCGTTGAAAAACTCCCTTGAAGAACCGGCGTGAGACGGGTTCACTGACTTCCCATCGATCGAGTGGAATTCTTCGTGATGATGGGACGTCAAGACGTTGGCCAAGCGCCATTGTTCTACGCCTTCAACCTGGAAGATCACGTTCCAGCCAACCATCTGCTTCGCGGGATCGATCGGTTCCTAGACCTGAGCGAACTGCATCAGCATCTGGCGCCGCACTACAGCCACACCGGCCGCCCATCGATCGACCCGGCGCTGATGATCCGCATGCTGATCGTCGGCTACTGCTTCGGTATTCGCTCTGAGCGGCGATTGTCCGAGGAAGTGCATCTGAACCTGGCGTACCGCTGGTTCTGTCGGCTCGGCTTGGAAGATACGGTGCCGGACCATTCGACGTTTTCCAAGAACCGGCATGGCCGGTTCCGCGACAACGACACTCTGCGTTTCGTGTTCGAGAAGGTGCTGGCTCGTTGTCTTTCTGAGGGACTGGTCGGCGGCGAGGGTTTTGCCATCGATGCCAGCGTCGTCAAGGCCGACGCCAATCGCCAGCGCGGCGTGCCTGGCGCGGAAGCAGCCTGGGACAAGGCCTCGCCTCTGAGCCGGCCCGTGCGTGAGTATCTGGAGGCACTGGACGTATCGGAGAACGAGCACGCACCGCCGAAGAACATATCGCTGACGGACCCGGGCTCCCAATGGACCGCAGCACCGGGTGGCCCAGCCTTCTATGCGTACTCCACCAACTACCTGATCGACACCAAGGCTGGCGTGATCGTCGATGTGGAAGCGACACGCGCGCATCGCACCGACGAGGTGAACGCAACACGCACGATGCTGGATCGCACCGAAGCGACCACGAGCTTGAAGCCGAACCGGCTGATCGGCGACACGGCGTATGGCAGCGCAGCCATGCTCGGATGGCTGGTCGAAGAGAAGGCGATCGAACCGCACGTGCCGGTCTGGGACAAGTCGGACCGATCGGACGGTACATTTTCCCGAAGCGACTTTGAGTGGTGCGAGGAAGACGACGAATACCGCTGCCCTGCCGGCAAGGCGCTGCGCTGTGAACGACGCAACTTCAAGGTGCCACGCTCCCATGTGACCAAGGCCGACACGATCCTGTATCGGGCCAGTCAACACGACTGCAAG
>DATHOV010000449.1:0-3573 GCA_035484515.1 Lysobacteraceae bacterium | reverse complement strand
TGTCGCTTGAAGCGAATATCTGCACTTGACCCTTTGCTTTTCCTTGTTTTGCGCTGGCTTCGACCATGCTGTCGCGACGCGATGCGCCTTCGTGCTTCACACCACCGGTGCCGCATCGCCAACCGTGTGCCGCATCCGTGGTCGTTCGGCCTCCCGCCAGAGTTGCACCTCGTGACGCACGCGATAGCGCAGCGGCTGTTTCGAAGATCGCGTTGTCGGTCGCGGCCGAACCGTCGTTCTGCGCCGCGGTTTCGCACTCGCTCGGCGGCTACATGACGTTCAATGTCACATCATCGAGCACGAACGAAGTCTGCAACGACCCGTTCTCGCTGCCCGTGGACCTGATCTCGATGGGCTGCCCGATGTATGGCGTCAGGTTGAACGACTGCGGCACGCAGCCGCTGGCGCAGCAGCGACAGGGCGACTTCGTTGCGGCCGTTTCCAGGACGTTCGAGTTGCTGGACTGTATTGCCTGGTTAACCTGTCCGAGAAATCGTGGGGTAGCTCACTCTGATCCCCTTTTTCGCGGCACGCATCACTTCACCTCGAATTCACCGACCAGCACGGTCTCCTTCGCATCCTTGAGCCGCATCGTCACCGCCTGGTCTTTCTGGCGCGAGGTGCCGAAGCCGGTGAACAGGTGCAACTGCAGCGTCGTCGGCCCAGTGATGAGTTGCTCGTGGTCGCCGAAGAAATTCGCCTCCACCTTGTACTTGCCTGGCTTCGCGTTGCGCAGGATGAATTCCTCCGGTCCATAGCCCTGCGTGCAGTCGTGCGAGAGCCAGCCGCCCTGGTAGCTGTGCGGGCTGGCGTAATAGGTCTTCTCGCCGTTCGGGTCGGTGACCCACAGGTCGATGTCGGTATTGTCGCTGTCCCAGGACAGCACCACGCGCAGGTCGAGCGGCAGGTTGCGCAGCAGGCGCGGATCGATGGCGTGGGTATCGAGCGGCTTGTGGGCGCGCGCGACGATCGCGTCGAGTTCGCCGAGCGAGATCAGTTCGATGCTCGGGAAGCGGCTGTCCCATGTGCCGGTGACGACCTTGTACAGGTTGTCGATGGCGTCCTGCTCGCGCCCCATCGCGGCATCGGCCAGGCCCAGGTCGCGCCAGCTCTGCGGCTCGTCATCGGCGAGTCGGCTCACATGTTCGAACACCACCACCGCCTGCGCGGTCGCGTGGGCCTGCATCAGCCGGTAGCCAAGCGCACGCAGCAACTGGCGGTTCTCCAGGTTCATCTCGGCCAGATTGGACAACACGCGCAGTGCGAGGTTGCGTTGTCCGCGCTCGAACAGGATGTCGGCGACGTCGAGGTAGAAAGCGGAGCTGTCGGCGTGATCGGCGCGCTCATCCAGATAGATCGCATAGACCTGGTCGGCCCGGGCTTCGCGCAGTCTGCGTGCGAACGGCGAGTCGGGCTTCCAGGACTGCATCGCGATGCCGATGTTCGCGTTGGTCGTCGTGCCGGTTGTCTTGTCGGCTTCTTCCCGGCCGTCGGCCGCAGCGGCGCTGAAGGCCATCATCGGACTTCCAGCGACGGCGCCGATGGTCTGTGGGCGATTGACGCTTCTTGCCTGCAGCATCGCTGGCGCAGGCGGTGGTGGTGACGGCGCCATGGCGGCATCCGCCACGACGGGCGGCTCGGCGGCGGTAATGGACCGTTGATCCTGTACCGACACTGGAGACGCTGTCTCCGTATCGACGCGTCGGACACGGCTTCCGGTCACGACGACGCTGGCGAGATTGTCTGTCATTCCGCTGCCGCCTGGAGGAGCCCCGGCCTTTTTCGCGGCTTCCACCGGCGCGCTGTTCTTCGGCCAGCTCTTTTCCCACCACGCGATTTTCTCGGCGAACTGGTCCGCGATTTTCTCGATCTGCGCCTTGCGCGCGCTGACGCGCTCGGCATCGCGAGTGGCGGCAAGCCGGGCGACTTCGTCGCGAAACTCAGCCGGCGCGGCGATGTCATAGCGCACGTAGTCGTTGAGGTTCTCCAGCACGATCAGCGATGTCTCGGCGCTGACCAGCCCGAACTCGCTGCCGAGTCGGTGGATCTGCGCACGATGGAGTTCGGGTTCGGCAGAAAGCTCGCCGATCGTGTAGCCCGCCCAAAGCGCCGCGACCTGACTGCTGGTCGGTGCATTGGAGACGACCGGGACGGTGATGAGGCGTTCTCCCCCCTGCTCGCTGACACGCAGGGTGATGGTCGCCATCTGCTCGTTCAAGCGGCCCGCGACGCGCAGATAGCCCGATTGCGGAAAGCGGGACGCTGCGACCAGGCCATCCGCACCAAGGCCTTCGATCGATATCAGGTGCGGGCCTTCCTGCAGCAACTGCCTGCTGGCATCGGCAACACCGGCACTGCCCTGCAAGCTTACGAGGCGACCACCACGCGCATCGGCCCAGGAAGTGAGCCTGGCTGCATCCGAATCGGCCCCGGCCGAGTCCAGCGTGTACATCCGCTGGTGCGATGCGAGTTGCGGCATCTCGTGGGCGAGGCCGTAGTTCGAGAATCCGTCGCTGACGAGCAGGTATTCCTGCACATCGGCCTGCGGCTTCCAGTCGGCGAGCGCACTCGCACCGTCGTACACCGTCGTGCGCAGTTCCTTTCGCAGGGCGGACCAGTCGCCGCCCCTGATCGTGAAAACGCGCGTAGGCTCGGCGACGTCGCGCAGGCGCGTCAGCCGTACTTCGCCATTGCCCACCGCAGCGAAGTAGCGATCAAGCACTGCGAGTTCCGCATCGATGTCGCGCTTGCGAGCCGAGGCCGAGCTGTCCCAGAGCAGACCGATCGTCCTGGGCATCGCACGCTGCGCGGAGGCACCTGCAAGCGGCACTTCGGCGTGGAAATAGCGCTGGCCGTCGACCTCCTGCACGAAGGCCTGCGCTTGCCTCGCCGCTTCGAAATCCAGGGTGAGGCCGTTGCGAAGGACCGTCGAATCGTCGCCGATCCGCGCCATATAGCCCTCTTCGCCGCGTTCGCGCGCGAAGACGACGTCCCCGAATCCACCGACGACACGCGGTGCCCTGGCCTGCCCGCGCGCGATCACGTGCAAGACAAAGCCTCCAGCGCCGCGAGCGAAGGACAGCGGCAACTGCAGCCTCCAGCCTTCGCCTTCGCGTTGCAGGGACTGGTCGATGTCGATCCGGACATGGCGCTCGCCATTGGCCGGAATCGGGTACACGCGCAGCCGGAACTGGTTGCCTGCGGTCTGCTCAAGCAGCCCCGGATCGACGCCGCGGCGCTCGACCGCCTCGAATACCTCCTGGCCCTTCGCCTTTTCGACCGGTACCGCGGCGCGCATGTGGCCGTCGATATCGAGCGCGAATCCGCTGACCTGCTGTCCGGGCTGCAGTGGAAACTGCAGTTCGCCTTCGAGCCGTCGTGCATTGGGGTTGTGGAAGGTCAGCTCGATCCGTGTACGGGCGAGGCCTCCGTTGACTTCGGTGGCCAGGGTCAGCGACTGCACCTGGATGGGCTGTTCCGCATCTTTTGCCACCAGCAAGGGTGGTGCAACGAGGCGAACGGCTGATTGCGCCGGAACCATTTCCGGCCATGCGATCGACAACGTGGAGGCCA